>CAINEA010000166.1 GCA_903847525.1 uncultured Acetobacteraceae bacterium
GGTGCAGAAATACCTGCACCCGACGCTGGAATCCGCCTACCAGCCGACGCTGGCGCTGGAGGCGTTCGGCAATGGCGGCCTGATCGGCCGCGGCCCCGGCGAGGGCCGGGTGAAGAACCAGCTGCCCGACGCGCACGCCGACTTCGTCTATGCCGTCGCCGGGGAAGAGTTCGGCCTGATAGTCTGCCTGCTGATCCTCGGCATCTTCGCCTTCATCGTGCTGCGCGGCATTCTGCGTCTGCTGCACGAACAGGATCTGTTCGTCACCCTCGCCTGCACCGGCCTCGTCTCCGGCTTCGGGCTGCAGGCCTTCGTCAACATGGCCTCGTCCCTGGCGCTGATCCCGACCAAGGGCATGACCCTGCCGTTCATCTCCTATGGCGGCTCATCGGTGATCGCCGTGGCGCTCGGCATGGGCATGCTGCTGGCACTGACCCGCCGCCGCCATCACGGAGACCCGACAGGAGGGGGCCGATCGTGCAACCCATCGTCATCGCCGCCGGCGGGACCGGCGGGCATTTCTTCCCTGCCGAAGCGCTTGCGGCGGCACTGATCGCGCGCGGCCGCCGCATCGCGTTGATGACCGATGCCCGCTCCGGTGGCCTGAACAGCACCGTGTTCGCCGGGCGCGAAACCTATACCCTTTCCGGCGCCGGCATCGCCGGACGCGGCACCGTGAAGGCCGCCCGCGCGGGAATATTGCTTGCGGCTGGCGTATTCCAGGCGCGCGGCATCCTGGGGCGCATCGGTGCTGCCGCGGTGGTTGGCTTCGGCGGCTATCCCACGGTGGCACCCGTACTCGCCGCCAAGCTGATGAAGCACCGCCCGGCGCTGATCCTGCACGAACAGAACGCCGTCCTCGGCCGGGCCAATCGGTTCCTGTCGCCACGCGCCGACATGCTGGCGTTGAGCTTCGAACACACCGGGCGCGTGCCTGAAACCGCCACCACGCAGTTCACCGGCAACCCCGTCCGCCCCGCCATCGCCGCCTTGGCGAATCAGCCCTACCCGCCGGCTGGCGCTGACCTCCATCTGCTGGTCCTCGGCGGATCGCTTGGGGCGCGCGTGTTCTCCGACATCGTGCCGGCAGCCGTGACCGCCTTGCCCGAGGCGCTGCGCGGCCGCATCCGCGTCACCCAGCAATGCCGGGCGGAAGACATCGACCGCGTCCGCGCCGCCTATCTGGCCGCCGGCATCCGGGCCGAACTGTCGAGCTTCTTTCCCGATATCGCGCAACGTCTGGGTTCGGCTCATCTGGTGATCGCCCGCGCCGGCGCCTCGACCATTGCCGAACTCGCCGTCGTCGGCCGGCCATCGATCCTGGTGCCGCTGCCATCGGCCATCGACGACCACCAGACCACCAACGCCCGCGCGCTCGCCGCGGCCGGCGCCGCCTGGCCGATGCCACAGCCCGAATTCACCCCGGCGGCCCTCACCGCGCAACTGGCCCGCCTGCTCGCCGATCCCGCCGGCCTCGCCGCCGCCGCCGCCGCCGCGCGCACCCAGGCCCGCGCCGACGCGGCGGACCGGTTGGCAACCCTTGTCGAACAACTCATGCATCAGGAACGAGTGGCATGAGAGCCCTCCCGCTTAGCATCGGCACCATTCACTTCGTCGGGATCGGCGGCATCGGCATGTCCGGCATCGCCGAGGTGCTGCATAATCTCGGCTACACCGTGCAGGGCAGCGACATCGCCGACGGCGCCAATGTGCGCCGCCTGCGCGAAGCCGGCATTCCGGTGTTCATCGGTCACGCCGAGGCCAATCTCGGCGCCGCCCAGGTCGTCGTCACCTCCACCGCGGTCAAGCGCGACAACCCCGAAGTGACCGCAGCCCGTGCCCGCATGATCCCGGTGGTACGCCGCGCCGAAATGCTGGCCGAGCTGATGCGGCTGAAATGGGCCATCGCCATCGGCGGCACCCACGGCAAGACCACCACCACCAGCATGGTCGCCGCCGTGCTGGAAGCCGCGAACATCGATCCCACCGTCATCAATGGCGGCATCATCAACGCCTACGGCACCAACACGCGCCTCGGGGCCGGCGACTGGATGGTGGTGGAAGCCGACGAAAGCGACGGCAGTTTCTTGCGACTTCCCGCCGTCATCGCCGTGGTGACGAACATGGACCCGGAGCATCTGGATCACTGGGGCACCGCCGAGGCGATGGTCGCCGGCTATGATCAGTTCGTTGCCAACATTCCTTTCTACGGCTTCGCCGTGCTCTGCATCGATCATCCCGGCGTGCAGCAGATGATCCCGCGTTTGTCGGATCACCGCATCGTCACTTATGGCTTTTCGCAGCAGGCCGACGTCCGCGCCGAGAACATCCGCGCCGACCGCGCCGGCTCCACCTTCGAGGTCGTCGTCACCGACCGGGCGCAGAACCGCACCCGCCGCATCGATCGGCTGCGCCTGCCCATGCTCGGCAGCCACAACGTGCAGAACGCGCTGGCCGCCATCGCCATCGGCCTGGAGATGGAGATCGACGACACCACGCTGCGCAACGCCTTCCTCGGGTTCAAGGGCGTCAAGCGCCGCTTCACCAAGACCGGCGA
>CAINEA010000167.1 GCA_903847525.1 uncultured Acetobacteraceae bacterium
GTCCCGGTTGGAATGTCGGCGGAGGGGGAGCCCAACCTCGCTTTCTGTCCTACTCCGCAGCCCCGACGGTCCTCGACTTGAACTCCTCCGGCACCGCGCGGCCGGCGTCGGTGAAGGCGCGGCGGACGGCTTCGACGTTGCCGCCGAGGACGGTCTTGCGGTTGGCCTTGACCCATTCGAGCGAGCCCACCGTGGTTTCGGTGGAGCGCTGGAAGCGGGGCATGACGTGGCGGGCGAAGAGTTCGTAGCTGCGCATGGTCTGCTCGCGGTTGGCCCATTCATGGGCGCGGAACAGCAGGCCGCCGAAGCCGCCGTTGCTGTAGCCGAGCAGGCGCTCGATGCCCTTGGCGACCGTATCCGGGGAGCCGACCAAGGTGGTGCCCTGTTTCACGCCGTCGCGCAGCGGATCGTCGGAGCGGCCGGGGGGGCGGCCGAGGGTTTCCTCGAAGTAGCTGACGGTTTCCAGGCGCTCGCCGAGCTTCACCTCGCGCATGGCCTGTTCGTCGTCCTCGGCGACGTGGGCGTTGACGACGATGCGCCATTTCTTGCGATCCATGGTCTTGCCGTTGGCGGCGGCGGCCTCCTCGGCGATGGCCCATTGCTTGCCCATCGCTTCGGGGCCGCCGGGCAGGCCGGCGCCGATGGAGAGCACGCCGAGGCCGTGCTTGCCGGCGGCCATCATGCCGAAGGGGGTGATGGTGCTGGCGACGGCGATGTCGAAGCAGGGGTCGGAATAGGGGGCGAGGTGGAGGCGGGCCTCGCGCATCTCGAACCAGTCGGTCTTGATCGTTACCGGTTCCTCGCAGGCGAGCAGGCGCATGATGGCGTCGAGCGATTCGACCATGCGGGTACGCTGGGTGGTGGGCTCGATGCCGAGCATGTAGGCGTCCGACGGCAGGGCGCCGGGGCCGCAGCCGAGCATGACGCGGCCGCGGGTCATGTGGTCGAGCTGGACGAAGCGCTGGGCGACCATCAGCGGGTGGTGGTAGGGCAGGGAGGTAACGCCGGTGCCGAGCTTGATGTTCTTGGTGCGCTCGGCCACCTGGGCGATGACCAGTTCGGGCAGGGCGATCAGTTCCCAGCCGGCGGAGTGGTGCTCGCCGATCCAGGCCTCGTCGTAGCCGAGATGGTCGAGCCATTCGATCAGTTCGACGTCGCGGGCCAGGGCCAGGGTCGGGTTCTCGCCGACGCGGTGGAAGGGGGCGAGGAAGATGCCGAAATTCATGCCGCGATGGGCCATGCGCGTGTCCTCTGAAGCGTGTTGGGGGTTGCTTGGCGCCATGCTGCAATGTCCAGGCCGTGCCGCCAAGGGCCAGGCTACCAACGTGCAGCGTAGCCAAGGTTGGGCTGGCATGGCAGCCTTGTGGCTTCGGTTCTGATTGGGGAGGAAGCAGAAAATGCGGCTCGAAGGTAAAGTGGCCATCGTTACGGGTGCGGCGTCCGGCATGGGGGCGGCGACGGCGCGGCGGTTCGCGCGCGAGGGTGCGAAGGTGGTGATCGCGGACATGCTGGAAGAGGACGGCCGGGCCGTCGCGCAGCAGATCGTGACCGGCAACGGGGCGGCCGAGTTCATGAAGCTGGACGTGACGGACGAGGCGAACTGGAAGGCGGTGGTGGATGCCACGGTGGCCAGGTTCGGCAAGCTCGACATACTCGTGAACAACGCCGGCATCAGCGGCAGCGCGGTGGAAGACGTGCTGGACACGATGATGTGGGACAAGCTGATGGAGGTGAACGGGCGCGGCACGTTCCTCGGGGTGAAGTTCGCGGTGCCGGCGATGAAGGCCGCCGGTGGGGGTTCGATCGTGAACCTGTCGTCGATCTCGGGCGTGGTCGGGCAGAAGCGCATCCATGTCGGCTACAACGCGTCCAAGGGCGCGGTTCGCACGCTGACCAAGTCGGCGGCGGTGCAGTTCGGCGGGGACGGGATCCGGGTGAATTCCATCCATCCCGGTTTGCTGCCGCCGATGCGCACGTCCGGCGCCACGGCCGATCCCGCGTTTCGGGCGCAGATGCTGAAGGCGGTTCCGCTTGGGCGGTCCGGCGAGGCGGACGAGGTGGCCAACGCGATCCTGTTCTTGGCGTCCGACGAAGCTTCCTACATCACCGGCGCGGAGCTTTACGTCGACGGCGGGTATCTGGCGGTTTAGGGCTGGGGGGATTGAAGGTAAGGAAGGCCAGGGGCGCTGCCCCTGGACCCCGCTAAGGGCAGGCCCTTAGAACCCTCAACTGGTTTGGGAGTGTGAGGAGGGCCTACACGGAC
>CAINEA010000168.1 GCA_903847525.1 uncultured Acetobacteraceae bacterium
ACATCGTTCGTGCACTTCGCATTCAATTTGTCAGCTGCCTTTGGCCCGTGGCGTCGCAATTTCCTCCACGTAACCAGCGCGCATCCAATATGGAAAGCGTTCCACCCTCCGGAACGTGTCAATGACTTTGCGCCACTTGAGGTCATGAGTTTAGTGAGTAATCGAGCGGCTGCTCGGGCGTGATTTTGTCGAGGGCCGGCGGGTTGATCCAGACGGCTCGAGGCAAGGCATGCGGTCGCGGGTTCTTGCCCTTGAAGCGGTTGGGATTGCAGCGGAAAGCGGTATCGAGAGTGGCTTGGCGCGTGACGAACATGGCGTCGGCATGCCCGTAGTGGACGCTGTGCGGGGTCATGTATGCGATGCCGGAGTGACGGTGGGTGTTGTTGTACCAGGCGAAGAATGCCTGGCAGTGGGCTCGCGCATCCTCGATGCAGCCGAAGCGCGCCGGGAAGTCGGGGCGGTACTTCATGGTCTTGAACTGCGCTTCGGAGAATGGGTTGTCGTCCGAGACGTGGGGCCGGCTGTGGCTCTTGACGATATCGAGATCGACCAGAAGGGCGGCCACGGGCTTGGAGCGCATGCTGGCACCGCGATCGGCATGCAAGGTGAGTTGGCCGGGTTCGATGTCATGCCGGGCGACTGTTTCGGCAATAAGCTGCTCAGCCAGTTCGGCGCTTTCGCGTGGCGCGACCATCCAGCCGACGACATGGCGGCTGAAGATGTCGAGGATCACGTAGAGATGGAAGGCGGTCCACTTAGCCGGTCCCTTGAGCTTGGTGATGTCCCACGACCAGACCTGATTGGGCGCCGTGGCAAGCAGTTCTGGCTTGCTGTAGACCGCATGCCGGCGCTGGGCGCGACGCTCACGGCAGCCGCCGTTGGCCGCCAGCAGCCGGTACATGGTACGCACCGACCCGAAGTAGCTTCCTTCGTCGAGCAGCGTGGCATGCACCGCCGCCGGCGCGGTGTCGGCAAAGCGCTGGCCGTTGAGGATGCCGAGCAGCGCCTGTTGCTCGCAGGGCGCCAGGGCCAGGGGTGGCCGCGGCGGCGCTGGGCGCGGTGCCGGCGGACCGAGCAGCGCGTCGCGGGCCGCGCGTGCGGCACCGCGAGCCATGGCGCCGCGCCACAGGCCCAGGGCGCGGCAGGCCGCGGCGTTTCCGACAACCGGCGTGAGTTCCTGGACACCGGCCATCATGTGTTCTCGCCGTTGTCGTCGAGTGGATGGCCCAGCAAGGCCGCCACTTTTTTTTGGACCTCGATGACGAACAGGGCCTTGTCGAGCCGGCTCTTGAGCCTGTCGTTGTCCCGCGTCAGCTCGGCGATCCGCAGTACCTGGTCGCGATCGGCGGCAGGCTTGGGGCCGCGCTTTCGCGGCGCCAGCGCGGCAAGCTCGGCGGCCTTGCGTTGCTTGCGCCAGGTACTCAGGCTGGACGAGTACACACCTTCGCGGCGCATCAACGCGCCGATCTCGCCGGGCGCGCTGCAGCGGTCGGCGGCTTGAAGGATCCGCTGCCTGTCGGCCCTGGAAAAGGCCGGCCGCCGGCGACCTGCAACCACCTCCATGCCTGCCCGAAGCCCCTCGGCTTCGCTCGGGACAGGCTCCGTCGAGCGACAGGCGTCGGCTGGCCAATTTTTCGCCGCCGATGCCGGCGCATCTACAGTCGCCCTACGGGCTCCTTCCGATGCGCCGGCATCGGCAAGAGCGCTCGCTTCATGCACCGTGGCTTTGAGCTGTCGATCGATTGTCATGGCTACCTTGTTGCCCACTAATCTCTACGGGGAAAGTGGCGCACGTTTCATTGGCACGGGGGGTTCTCCGGGCGGACATCCATACGCTCTTTGATCTAGGGCTTCTAAAGATCAAGCCAGACTATCGCGTGTGGGTGTCGGACATCGTCACAGACCACGAGTATCGGAAGCTAAACAACAAGCGCATACACCGACCCGCGCAGGCCGTGGAACGCCCGCACCCTGAGGCGCTACAGTGGCGTTGGGATCGCATCAAC
>CAINEA010000169.1 GCA_903847525.1 uncultured Acetobacteraceae bacterium
GCGCGGCTGTAGTCGAAGCCTTGCATCACCTGCACGAAGCCCATGCCCTCGTCCGCCAGCCGGTTGGCAACCGGCACGCGCACGTCGTCGAAGAAGATAGAGCCGCGGCCGACCGCCTTGCTGCCGAGATCGTTGAACCGCGAGGTGGATACACCCGGGCTGTCCAGCGGCACGAGGAACGCGGACACCCCGCGCGCGCCGCTGTCCGGCGCGCCGGTGCGCGCGAAAACCACCGCCGCATCGGCCTGGTCGGCCAGACTGATTGAGGATTTTTCCCCGTTCAGCACATAGTCGTCCCCGCCCCGCCGGGCCGACAGGGCCAAATTGGCCGCATCCGAGCCGCCGCGCGGCTCGGTCAATGCCAGGGCGAACAAGGCATCGCCGGAGACAATCCGCGGGATCCACTCCTGCGCCAGTGCCGGGGAGGCATGGCGGGCGACGATCTGGCCGTTCAACGACGCCAGCAACTGCACATAGGCGACGTTGAAATCGCCATGCGCCACCGCCTCGATCACCACGCCCGCGGTGACGCTGGGCGCGCCCATACCTCCATACTGTTCCGGCAGATCGAAGCCGATCAGGCCGAGCGAGCCCATCTCACGCACCAGGGCACGGTCGATCCGCCCCGCCTGCTCGCGGGCCATGAAGCCGGGCGCGAGCCGTTCGCGCGCGAAGCGCTGGGCGACCTCCTGGAAGGCGCGCTGTTCCTCGGAGAAAATGGCGCTCATGGCCGGCTAGATCTGGTGCTTGCGGAAATCGGGCTTGCGCTTTTCGTTGAAGGCCGCGACGCCTTCCTTCGATTCCGCGCTGGCATAGTACATCGTCAACGCCTGCATTCCCATGCCGCTGATGCCGCGGATGTTGTCGGTGTCGGCATTGAACGAGCGCTTGGCGATGGCGATCGCGGTCGGGCTGCGTTCCAGGATCTCGGCGCACCAGCGGGCGATTTCGGCATCCAGGTCGTCGTGCGGCACGACGGTGTTGACCAGGCCCATCGCCAGCGCCTCGGCGGCGGTGTAGCGGCGGCAGAGGTACCAGATCTCGCGTGCCTTCTTCTCGCCGACCACGCGGGCCAGATAGGCGGTGCCGAAGCCGGGATCGACCGAGCCCATCTTCGGACCGACCTGGCCGAAGATCGCCTTGTCCGACGCGATGGTGAGGTCGCACAACGTCGCCAGCACGTTGCCGCCGCCTATGGCATAGCCCTGCACGCGGGCGATCACCGGCTTGGGCACGTCACGGATCACCGCCTGCAGTTCCTCGACCGGCAGGCCGATCATGCCGCGCCCGTCGTACTGCCCCGCATGCGCGGACTGGTCCCCGCCGGTGCAGAATGCCCGGTCGCCGGCGCCGGCGAACACGATCACGCCGACCGATTTGTCCCAGCCGGCGCGGTTGAAGGCATGGATCAGTTCGTCGCAGGTTTTGCCGCGAAAGGCGTTCATCACCTTCGGGCGGTTGATGGTGATGCGCGCCACGCCGTCGGTGATGTCGAACAGGATGTCTTCGTATTGCATGAAAGTATCTCCTCAACCGGCCATCGTCAGTCCGCCGGACACGCTGATGACCTGGCCGGTGATGAAGGCGGCATCGTCGCTTGAGAAGAACAGGATCGCGCCCGGCAAATCCTCCGGCTCGCCGATGCGGCCCATCGGGATCGCCCGGCGGAACGCTTCCTCCAGCCTGTCCGGATTGGCCGCACCCTGCTTGAAGCCGGCGAACAAGGCCGTGTTGGTCGCACCTGGGCAGACGACGTTGACCGAGATCTTGTGGCGCGCGTGTTCGCGGGCCAGGGTCTTGGAAAAACCGATCAGCCCGGCCTTGCAGGCGGCGTAGACCGCTTCCCCGGAAGATCCGACGCGTCCGGCGTCGGAGGCGATGTTAACGATCCGCCCGCCGCCGCGCGCGATCATACCGGGTAGCACGGCGTGATGCAGGTTCAGCGCGCCGACGAGGTTGATGGCAATCAGCTTCTGCCATTCGGCCGGGGTGCTGTCCTTGAACAGGCGGAACACGTCCCATCCGGCATTGTTAACCAGC
>CAINEA010000170.1 GCA_903847525.1 uncultured Acetobacteraceae bacterium
GCGGCGGATCTGGCGGTGGCGGCGGCGTTGGCCTCGGCCGCTTCGGACCGGCCGACCCATCCGGGGATGGTGTATTTCGGCGAGGTGGGGCTGTCGGGCGAGGTGCGCCAGGTGGCGCAGGCGGAGGCGCGGCTGAAGGAAGCGCAGAAGCTGGGGTTCGACGCCGCGACGCTGCCGCGACGCGTGGCGCGCGGAAACCGCCCACTGGCGGCGCCGGATGGGCTGATGCTGGCCGAAATCGGCCATCTGAGCGATCTGGTGGCCGGTTTCTCGGACGATAAGTCCGCTTGATGACCGTACGTGGATAGCGCAGACCCGCCGAGGTCGGTTATACCGTACGCTTTCCAATCGCTGGAAGTTTCCCAATCCGTGGAGGCTTCCCCCAATCCTGGATAACCTATGACCTGGGTCGATTTGGCTGTACTCGGCGTGCTGGCTGTCTCGGCCCTGCTCGCGTTCATGCGGGGGTTCGTGGCGGAGGTGCTTGGCATCGGCGCGTGGATCGGCGCGGGACTCGCAGCGCTCTGGGCCGGCCCGCTGGCGCGCCCGCAGGTCGAGATCTGGATGGACCAGTTCGTGAAGATGCCGGCCTTGGTGACGCCGGTGGCGTTCGGCGGTGTTTTCCTGGCGGCGCTGATCATCATGCTGATCCTGTCGCGCTGGATTGGCGAGCTTGTGCGCAACTCGATCCTCAGCGGCCTTGACCGCAGCCTGGGTCTGGTATTCGGCCTGGCACGGGGTGCGGTTCTGGTTATCTGCGCCTATATCGGGACAGGGATGCTGATCCCGATGACGAAGTGGCCGCCGATCGTGCTTGATTCACGGCTGCTGGCGCCGACCTTCCGTGGCGCCGAGTTCATCGTGAAGACACTGCCGCAGCAATACCAGCCGCATTTGTCTCCCCCCCCGGAAGGGCGGGAGACGACAGCCGCGGACCTTATGCGCGCCGTCCCGATCGGGCGGGCAACCGGTAAGCCCGTCGTTCGGGAATAGGAGACCAACCTACATGGATCACCGCATCTCGATGCCGCCCGCCAATCCGGATCCGGCGGCTTGCGAGGCCGATGACAAGTTCCATGACGAATGCGGCGTTTTCGGCGTATGGAACGTGCCGGACTCCGCCGCCGTCACCGCGCTTGGCCTGCATGCGCTGCAGCATCGCGGCCAGGAGGCGACCGGCATCGTCAGCTATGACGGCAAGCGGTTCCATTCCCATCGTGGCCTGGGGCTGGTCGGCGATAATTTCAGCGACGCGAAGGTGATCGCCTCCCTGCCCGGACGGATCGCGGTGGGGCATAACCGCTATGCCACCACCGGCGAGACCATCCTTCGCAATGTGCAGCCGCTGTTCGCCGATTTCGAGTTCGGCGGCTTCGCGGTGGCGCATAACGGCAACCTGACCAATGCGCACCAACTGCATCGCCAGCTGGTGCGGCGCGGCTGCCTGTTCCAGTCTACGACCGACAGCGAGGTGTTCATCCACCTGATCGCCATCAGCCTGTATTCCACCGTGGAAGACCGGCTGATCGACGCGCTGAAGCAGGTGGTGGGCGCCTATTCGCTGGTGGCGCTGTCCAATCAGGCGCTGTTCGGGGTGCGCGATCCCTTAGGCGTGCGGCCGCTGATCCTGGGGCGCATCCCCGGCTATTCGGATGGCGGCTGGGTGCTGGCGAGCGAGACCTGCGCGCTGGATATCGTGGGCGCGGAGTTCATCCGCGATGTGGAGCCCGGCGAGATCGTTATCATCAACGATGCCGGCGTGCGCAGCATCAAGCCGTTCGCGCGCCTGGCCGAGCGGTTCTGCGTGTTCGAGTACATCTATTTCGCCCGGCCGGATTCCGTGATGGAGGGCACGCCGGTCTATGAGGCGCGCAAGGCGATCGGGCGGGTGCTGGCGCGCGAGAGCGGCGTGGCGGCGGACGTGATCGTGCCGGTGCCTGACAGCGGCGTGCCGGCGGCGATGGGCTATGCGCAGCAGAGCGGCATCCCGTTCGAGCTGGGGATCATTCGCAACCATTATGTCGGGCGCACGTTCATCGAGCCGACCGACCAGATCCGCAATCTGGGCGTGAAGCTGAAACATTCCGCTAACCGCCCGGTGTTGGAGGGCAAGCGCGTGGTGCTGGTGGACGATTCGATCGTGCGCGGCACCACCAGCCGCAAGATCGTGGAGATGGTACGGCAGGCAGGTGCTGCGGAGGTGCATATGCGCATTTCGTCGCCGCCGACCACGCATTCCTGTTTCTATGGCATCGACACGCCCGAGCGCAGCAAGCTGCTGGCGGCCAACCATGACGTGCAGGAAATGGCCGAGCTGATCGGCGCGGACAGCCTGGCGTTCATTTCGATCGACGGCCTGTATCAGGCGTTGGGCAAGACCGGGCGCGATCCGGCGGCGCCGTATTATTGTGATGCCTGCTTTACCGGGGAATACCCGATCGCGCTGCCCGACCAGGTTGCCAACCAGGATCGGCAGTTGTCGTTGATGGTGGAAAATACCTGAACATGACGGGCTTGCTGCCCAGGGTACTCGAGGGACGGGTGGCGCTGGTGACCGGCGCCAGCCGGGGGATCGGGGCGGCCGCGGCGATCGAGCTTGGCCGGCTTGGGGCGCATGTGGTGCTGACCGCGCGGACCCAGGGAGGCCTGGAGGAAACCGACGATGCCATTCGTGCGGCGGGGGGATCGGCCACACTTTTGCCGATGGATCTGCGGGAGGGCGAAAACCTGGATAAGGTCGGGCCCAGCATCTACACCCGGTTCGACCGGCTGGACATCCTGGTGCATGCCGCCGGGAGCCTGGGCAAGCTGACGCCGGTTTCGCACATTCTGGACGGGGACTGGGCGGAGGTGATGACGGTGAACCTGGCCGCGGCCTGGCGGCTGATCCGCAGTTGCGCGCCGGTATTGGCCGCTTCCGATGCCGGCCGGGCGGTGTTTGTTACCGATTCGCGGGCGCGCGCACCTTCGGCCTATTGGGGGATGTATGGGACCAGCAAGGCCGGGTTGGAGCATCTGGTGCTGACCTGGGCCGCCGAGACGGTTACGACGAAATTGCGGGTCAATCTGTTCGACCCTGGCGTGGTGGCCAGCCGGCTGCGCGGCAATGCGATGCCGGGGGAAGACCCTGCGACGCTGCCGACGCCGGCCTCGGTGGCGCCGGGGTTGGTGGCTTTGTGCCTGCCGGGAGAAGAGCGGCATGGGGTGGTTGTCGGGATCTGATGGTTGTGGGGTATGGGTCAGGTTAAGGCGGTTGCCCATGCCGCCGTTCGCTTGGTCCCGCAAAGCTCCCAAAAGCCGCCATTCGTTGGGTGGACTTAAGTCATCGATGGAATCGCGCGCAAATAGGCAGCGATCTGCACCAGTCATCGAAGTGGGGCAACCAACGATCTGGGACCCGCCCCGGCGTGTGAGTTGAACGACTGGGGTGACCGGCGCTATCCACGCAGGAACTCAACCGTCGGGTCGACGCCGCGGGGGAATGTCTTGCACATCAACCTCAATTAGCCTGCCAATACCGCGTTCTCGATAAACGCTTGCTGACATTGGGCGCTCTTCGTCGATTATTCTCCTCTCTACAACGCCTTCGAGCGTTATCGTCGGCCCGTCGATGGCGTTGAGCTCGTCGATAGTTGGGAACTCAGCATGCGATAAGTCTCTATCATCGATGGATCGTTCGACCGGCGTTCTACGCGCTTGGAGAAAACTGGTAGTTTCACCCATGCGTTCTGCGAATTTTTGCTCGGAATATCGTTGCCGATCGACCAGATAGTGCCAAGGAACACAATCGGCTTCGATCGCTTTTAGCGTCTTGGGCATTATGGCTTTCACCTTATGCGCACTGGCTAGCAGGCAGCCATATTCGAATTCGCCCGATCTTCCAGATGGGGACGCCGTCTGCCAGATGGTCCGCTGGATTTCGGAGGAGTAAATGCAATAAACCGGCTTCAGTCGATACGCGGCTGCATCCGCGATAAGGACATCAATTTGCTTATTGCCCGACGAGGCCACGCTATGAGGTATCTTCAACGTGTCGTTCTTCTGAAGGCGTTTGGCCTGGACGCGCATGCGTAGGTTTCGAACCTGGCCGATAATATGCCATTCCCAATCCGCACCATTTAGCGACTCCTGCTTCTTACCGAAGGTGCTCAGACGAATCTTCGTGGGATGGCGTCGGCGCAGTTCGAGCAGGTTAGTCTCGGTGATCGTCTCCTCACCATAGCTGACGTGAACATTGTCGCGATGTGCGAAGCCGAGATTCTGAGAAGTTGCATTAGCCAACTCGAGCAGCGAATACAGCAATGTCTCTCGCATACTGTCCCGTTTCCTATTCTACATCCGCTACTGATAAGTCGTTGGTTGCACGCTGTCCATTCCCGGGAGAGAGACGGATTGCGCCGCCAAGAATTGATAACCGGATGCTTGTGCGGCAGTGAATGTCCGCTTTCTCGGAGACGCAGACCAAAAGCAAGCATTGTAGTAAGATACATATAAAACTTAACCGCTTTCCGCGTTGAGCGGCAGTGGTGCAATGCTAAGTGGCATTGACATCCTGCGTCGTGGCACAGCCGCGGACGATGTCGCCCTGATGCACGAGCGGTAAATGAAGTAGCGGGATCGCCGTTACCCAGCACCGGGGCGGTGAATATCTGCGCCCGGAACGCGCCGCCGAGGACCGATTGCTCCATTTTGAGTTCGCGATCATGATCGGACCGGGCACTGTGCGACCATGTTGCGGCGCAAATGATGTGCCGGTGTCCGGGTGGCTGCTTGCGGACCGGACGCGAATGGCCGGTACTCGGCGCAATAACGTACATTTTGAAGGGGGAAGAGGACGATGAAAACGGGTGTGGTTTATCCGCAGATCGAACTTGGTGGGGATACGGGGGCGGTCAAGGCGTTTGCCCAGGCCGCGGAAGATCTGGGTTACGACCATATGGTGATCTATGATCATGTCCTTGGCGCCGTTCACGCCGGCAGGGAGCCGAAGCTGACCGGCCCGTATAAGGAAAGCGATCCGTTCCACGAGCCGTTGGTTACGTACGCCTATCTCGCGGGTGTTACCAAGACTCTGGGATTGGCAACGGGCGTGATCATCCTGCCGCAGCGGCAGACGGTCTTGTTCGCCAAGCAGGCCGCGGACGTGGATCTGTTCTCGGATGGGCGGCTTCGGCTGGGCGTCGGGGTTGGCTGGAACTGGGTGGAATATGACGGCCTTGAAATGTCCGGACATTTTCGCCGCCGCGGCAAGCGGCAGGAACAGCAGATCGCGCTGATCCGTAAGCTGTGGGAACAGCCGGTGGTGGATCATGAGGATTCGGACCATCGGATTGACCGGGCCGGGATATTGCCGCGCCCGAAACGGAGCATCCCGATCTGGCTGGGCGGCTTCAGCGAGGCCGCGTACGACCGGGCGGCGCGGATCGGGGACGGCTTCATGTTCGCCGGCCGGACCCAGACCGAAGCAGTCCAGATCAAGGCGAAGATCACGGCGCAGCTGCGCGAGCTCGGACGGGATGTTGATGCGTTCGGCTTCGAGGCCATCCAGCAATACAGCCGCGGGGACAATCAATGGCCTGGCGATATCGCGGGCTGGCGCGAAGCTGGGGGGAGCCACATATCCGTTGTGACGATGGGTGCCAACCTGACCACGGTGGACGGGCATATCGACGCCATCCGGCGTTGGCGAGAGGTCTACAACACGGTCCGGTAGAATTCGTGGCGCCGTTCCCGGCCACACCCTGTTTCGCTGTGGCCGGGCGCCGAAACCCGAAAGGTCAGCCGTGCAGGAAGCGGCGCAGCGCCTCCCGCGTGTCGTGCTCGGCCTGCCTGGTGACGCGGGCATTCGTCGCACGATAGAAGCCGTGATGCGCGCGCGGATACAAATGGAATTCGACCGGCACGCCGGCCCGGCTCAGGCGATCCGCATAGGTGAGATTTTCTTCGAGGAAGAGGTCGAGGCCGCCGACCGAAATGAAGGTTGGCGGCAAGCCCGACATTTCCGCCGCGCGCGCGGCTGCCGCATAGGGCGAGACGCCGGGCGAGCCCGGTTCCTCATTGAGCAGCGAACGCCAGCCGAAATGATTGTTCGCCTGCGTCCAGACGAATTCGCCAACGCAGGGATGCAGGTCCTGCCGAACCGCCGAGCGGTCGTCGATCATCGGATAGATCAGGTGCTGAAAGGCGAATTTGGGTCCCGGCCGGTCGCGGGCATACAGCGCGGCCCCCGCCGCGAAACCGCCGCCGCCGCTCTCGCCCTTGATGCCGATGCGGTCGGGATCGAGCCCAAGCTGACCGGCATTCGCGTGCAGCCAGACAAACACCGAGTAGATGTCCTCCAGCGGCGCCGGGTGCGGCGATTCCGGCGCGAGGCGATGGTCCACGGAATAGATCGCGCATTTCAACTCCGATGCGAAGAGCCTGTTCTCCACATCCTTCATTTCCGGCGCGCCCATCACAAAGCCGCCGCCATGGATATGCACGATGACGGGGAGCGGAACGTCGGACCTGGCCGGGCGATAGGTCAGAACCCGGATCGGCTTCGCGCCAAACGCACTCTCGACATGGATCTCGTCCGTCACGATGTCGGGCAGGTCCGGTATCGGAACCGCGCTCAGCGACGCCAGCATATCTACGCGACGGCGTGCCAAGGTTCCGGCTGTCAACGGCACTTGTGGCCATTGTGCGAGCGCATCGCGCAATTCGGGGTCGACGAGTTCGATCGTGCTCATGGTTGGTGGCCTGGTCCGTTCGGGGGCGACCAAAACAGTACGACAACGACGAGCTGGCGACAAGCAAGCGTGGGACGCGGCTCCTATCATCCGGGCGGCAGCGGATCTGCCGCGGGCGCGCGGGCATCTTGCGCCCCGGGGGCTTCCTTCGGCAGCGCTTGCGCCAGGTTCCCTCAGCGAGAACAATGGATCCCGAAGGCAAAAAACGCTGTGAAACCGCCAACGGGAGAGAACGCCATGGACCTAGGATTGCAAGGCAAGCATGCGATCGTTACGGGCGGCAGTCGGGGCATCGGCAAGGCCATCGCCCGTGAACTGGCCCGCGAAGGTGTCGATGTCGCGATCGTGGCGCGGAACAAGGCGGATCTGGAAGCGACGGCGCGGGAGCTGGCGGCGGAGACGAACCGTCGCGTCCTTCCCCTGGTTGCCGATGTCACCAGCAAGGAGCAGGTGGACCGCATGGTCGCCGAGGCCGCGCAGCAACTGGGGGGCCTGCACATCCTGGTCAATAGCGGGTCCGCACCCGGGGGCTCGGCCAGCGCGGTCGGCCCGATCGAAACGGTGATCGACGAGGATTTGCTGGAGGATTTCAACGTCAAATATGTCGGGGCGCTGCGCTGTTCCCGCGCCGCCATCCCCTTCATGAAGGCGGCGGGCTGGGGGCGCATCATCAACATCAGCGGCGCCAACGCCCGCAATGCCGGCAATCTGAGCGGCGGCGCCCGCAACGGCTCGCTCGTGCACATGACCAAGACGCTGGCGGTCCAGTTGGGCCGCCACGGGATCACGGTCAATTGCATCCATCCCGGCACAACCCGAACCGAGCGCACGCCGAGCCTGCTCGCGGCCCGCGCAACCCAACTGGGCGTATCGGCAGAAGAAGCGGAGCGGCAGGACTTCGCCCCCGACTCGCCGCGCGGCAATGCCATCTGCCGCATGGTGGACGCCTCGGAGATCGCGTTCGTCACGGTCTTCCTGGCCTCGGAAAAAGCCTGGGCGGTATCCGGCGAACTGGTCGCGGCAACCGGCGGGGCCGGGCGGGCGGTGTATTACTAAGCCTGGGCAGTCAGTTGAAGGAAGTAAGGCCAGGGGCGCTGCCCCTGGACCCCGCTAAGGGCTCGCCCTTAGAACCCGTTACTGGTTTGGGAGTGTGAAAGGGGGCCTACCGAGACCTTGCCATATCTTGGTAGGCCCCCTTTCACACTCCCAAACAAATGGATGGATTCCAAAGGCTCGCCTTTGGCGGGGGTCGAGGGGGCAGCGCCCCCTCGCCTTGCTTCCTTTACCCGATCGCCCTGCTTACCAAGCCGCGCCGGCTGGCCTCAGGCGGTTTTGGACTTCAGCTCGTCGAGCTGCATCCGCGCGCCGGCGATCATGCAGGACAGGTCGGAGGTCAGCATCACCATGTCGAAGCCGCGCTTGACCGCGCCCGCCGCGAAGGCTGCGCCGGCGCAATGCATGACGCATTTGATGCCGTGTTTGTGCGCGGCTTCGCGGATCTTGTCGCAGGTGGCGATATGCAGCGGGTCGGGGTTGTCGCCGCGCGGTTCCAGGCCCAGCGCGAAAGACAGGTCGGCGGGTCCGATATAGACGGCGTCGAGGCCGGGCGTGGCGCAGATGGCGTCGAGGTTGGCGATACCCTCCTTTGTTTCGATCATGGCCATGACGACGATCTCGTCGTTGGCATGGGCCACGTAGTCCGCACCGCCGTAATGTATGGCGCGGACCGGTCCGGACGAGCGCATCCCTACGGGCGGATAGCGGCAGGCGGCAACGGCCATCGCCGCTTCCTCGGCGTTGTTCACCAACGGCACGATGATGGCATAGGCGCCGAGGTCCAGGGCCTTCATGATGGTCGCGGGCTCATTCCAGGCTACCCGCACGACCGGAACCGTGTCGGTTTGTGAGATCGCCTGTAGCAGGGGTCCGACGTCGCTCATTTCGCAGGTGCCGTGCTGCAGGTCGACGCACAGGGCATCGAAGCCCTGGCGCGCCATGATTTCGGCCGTGAACCCATGGGACACGGAGAGCCAGCCCAGAGTCACGCATTTTCCGTCGCGCCACATCTGCTTGATCTTGTTGGGTCGCATCGTCTCACTCCCGGTGTCGTTTGTTGATCGCCTGAACCCACCGAAGCACCGACCTGCCTGCACATCAAGTGGACCCGGACGCAAAGTCTTGTCCCCTGGCGCAATCGGGCCGGCAGGAGGCTGGCGGTCCCGGGCAGGGGGCGGAGTGGTTGCGGCTTGCGTTGGTGGATTGCATCCGCCCTGTATCAGTTAGAAAGATTATAGGTTTGCCATTAATTAAAATAACTATATGATATCGATGTTGCTGGCCATTGTCGCCGGTCCGCGACCTGATTGGGCCCCGTGGGAGGGTTCGTATCGAAATTTGGATATTCTTCTGATTTCATGAAATATTCCCGCGACACGCGTTCTGAGACGGTGGATAGACAGCGCTCTTCGACCTGCGAAGAGTCTATGGCGCCAAGGCTGCTCGCACGGCCGGGTCCAGCAGGGCCTTGAGTTCCGCTTCGTGCTCGTAGTCCGGCATCAGCGTGTCCAGTGTTTTGTCGCGCCGGCTGGCGGGGTGGAAATAGATCTCGCTCGTTCCCTTGGGCAGCAGCGGTGCGAGGCGCAGCAGGCGGTCGGTGGTCATGTGGCCGCTCCAGGCGATGCCGAACACATGGTCGGTTGTTGCCATGCCGGCCCGCTTGGCCTGGGAACGGAGCAGCCGGGTCCAGTGATACAGTGCATGGGCGCCCAGGCCGGCCGGGGTGCCGCAGGCGGCGATGATTTCGGGCGGCTCGGCGGGAACGCGGACTGCGCGAAGGCCGAATTCCCGGCCGATATCGATCAGCATCCGCCCGACGGTGGGGTGCAGATGCATGTGCTTGTGGGCGTTGGCGTGATCGAGCGGCAGGCCGGTGGCGGCGAAGGCGGCGTATTGCGCGCGGATCTCGGCGGCCAACTGGCGTCGCACGGCGGGACGGAAGAAGTATTTCAGGCCGAGCCGAAGC
>CAINEA010000171.1 GCA_903847525.1 uncultured Acetobacteraceae bacterium
GACCCGGACCCTTTCGGAAGGGGCCCGTGCCGACCTGATGCGCCAGCGGTTTTCCTATTACACCGACGATCTGGTGGTACTGACCTGGGACCGCGCCTTCATCTACGAACCGCGTGGCGACTCCGATGTGATGGACGTTATCGAGGTCGCCAACGCCCAACTGCTGGAAATGCGCTACTACGATGAACTGCTCGATGGCGAACTGCCGCGCATGTACGACCTGGTCGAGGCGGCCCGGCGCACGCGTTCGCTGTTCGGCGCGAACCGCTTCGCCAACCTCGCCCGCCGGCTCTACACGCTAGTGGCCGAGGTGACGGAGCTGACGGAGCGGGCCGACAACGCTTTGCAGGTGACCGAGGATGTGTATCTCGCGCGCATCTACAGCGCGGCGCTCGAACTGTTCCGTGTTCGCCTGGTCAACGCCGCTGTCGACCGCAAGCTGGCGATTATCCGCGATACCTACACCGCGCTGTACGATGAGGCATCCTCGCGCCGGGCGGAGCTGATGGAATTGCTGATCACGGTCCTGATCGCTGGTGAACTGCTGCTGGCACTGGTTCGTCACGGCTAGGCGCGGCCGCGAGGCCGAGCGCGCGCAGCAGGTCCGGATTCAGCACCGGCCGCGCTGGCGGCGGGCGCGGGATGCCGAAGCCCATGCCGTCATCGTACCCCCAGAGCGCCCAGCCGATGCCCTCGTGTTCGGCCGCGATTCGCACATCCGTCAGCCAGGCGAGTCGGGCGGCGGGGTTGAGCCGGATCGTGGCGCCGAACTCGCCAAGCAGCAGTGCCGCGTGGTTGCTTCGTCCCCACGCCCCGGCCTGGGCGAACGCCGCGTGCAATTTGCCGCTATCCCATGCCATGGCGCACACGAAGCGGATCAGAGCCGCGGTTGCCGGGTCCGTAGTGGCCGCCATCGGCGCGCAGGCCTGCGGGTTCATCGGAAACGGCAGGCGGGCGAGCGCGGCGGTATCCAGTCCCGGACGATAGGCCGCCAGCGCGGTCAGTTCCGCCGGATCATAAAAATGCAGGCTGTAGACCACGTTCGGGTCCGCGATCGGGCGCAACGCCAGCAATCCGGACAGGCTGCCCCAATCCTGTCCGGTCAGGATGATCGTATGCCCTGGCAATGCCGCCCGGATCTGGGCCGCGACCGCAGCCTGCAATGCCCCCCAGCCGGCCGGGTCCTGCGGGAAGACCGGCTCGTTCAGCACTTCGGGAAAGGTTCGCCTCGGATCGGTTCCCGCCAGCACGGGGGCAACGGCGTACCAGAATTGGGTCAACGCGGCGGGATCGCTCTCCAGATGCCAGGCCGAGGGATGTGGAGCGATCACGACGCCCAGCCCTGCCCGTTGCAGCCGGTGGATGACGGACAGCAGCAGGTCCGCGCGATCCGGACGCAGACCGCCCTGGTCCATCAGGATTTCCGGCTGCACGGCGAGCCGCACGAATCCGAAGCCGGCCCGTCGCAGATCCGTAATGGCTGTGTCGGACAGATAGGCCCGCAGCGATGCAGGATCGAGGGTGGTGGGGTAGCGCAGCCAGTTGGTCAGGTTCACCCCATGGCGCAGGAGCGCCAGCCGGTCCGGTGGCGGCATGGCTTGCGCCTGCGGGCAGATGGCCAGGGACAGCGCGCACATAAGCAGCAGCCGGCAGATCATGATGTCCAACGGACCGGGGAATCACGATGGTCTTCATTGACAAACACCTTCTGAAACGTCCCCATTCGATCGATACGAAGATGCGTTATCGTGGCAGGACCGATTTCACCCAGAGCCGGCATTGCTCGTTCCATAATTGTTTAGGCGCGAATGATTGGACCATTATACAATCTATGATTGCAATACAATCTAAGCATGTAGCATGCCGCCGCAATTAGGATTCTCCGGGTGACTTTCGGCCGGATTTCTTCCCACATCGGCAGCCTCGCCGTGTTCCTCGTGGCGGCGATACTGCTGTTCGGCACGGCGTCATGGCGTAGCGCCGAGTACGACGAGCAGTACACGCTGCTGCTGGTGTCCGGTACCGCGCGGCCGGCCTGGTCGGACGCGGCGTTTACCGGCGCCGAGGTCCGCCAGTCCCAGGCTGGAGAGACCGGCGTGCGGCAGCTCGCGGACAACTTGCGCCAGACCGATGTGCACCCGCCACTCTATTTCGCCGCAGCAGCCGCTTGGCGGGATCTCGTGGGGCCGGGCCTGTTGCGGGCGCGGATTTTGTCGGTGTGCTTCGGTCTGGGTGCGCTGGCGCTGGTCGGATGGATAGCGCGCACTGCACGTATTCCGCCGGCCTGGGCGATGGCTTTCACCCTGGGCAGCTACGGCTTTGCCTATACGGCCGGTATCGCCCGGGGTTTTGCGCTGGCGCAGTTCCTCAACCTGGCCGGCATTGCGCTGCTCATGGGCGCCGAGCGCTGCCGCCGTCCTGCCGCTGCCCAGCCAAACCTCACGCAGACCACCCTACGACAGACCGCCTTGGCCTTGTCCGGAGGCCTGTTGTTGGGCGCGGCCACCTTCGCCAATTACCTCGCCGTATTCGTCGCGGGGGCGGCGTTGCTTTGGCTATTGTTGCGCCGGCCAAGGGAACCGCGCCTGTGGCTTGCGGCCTGCGGTGGATTTGCTCTGCTGCTGCCCGCCGATCTTTGGTTCTTCCTGGCCCAGCGCGACAGCCGCGCAGGCCAGTTTCCGCCATTCGACCTGATCCACGCCATCGCCCTGCTGGCCCGATACGGGGCCGGCTCGATCTTCGGCGGCCTGCCACTTTATGTCGGCGGCACGACGAGACTGCTCGTCAGCGGCATGCTCGGCGGTCTGCTGGCCGCACTCTCCGCCCTGGTCCTGTGGCGCTGGCGTGGATTGGCACGCCCCAGCGCCCGCGTGCTGCTGGTGATGGCGGCACTGGCGCCGCCTGTCGGCCTGATCCTGCTAGGACTGGCATCCAACTCCACGCCGATCGAACTGCGCTACCTCGCCTTCGCCACCCCCTTCACTGCCCTACTGCTGGCCGGCGGCCTGGCCACCCTGCCCCGCCGCGCCAGGATCGGCATCGGTGGCTGCATCCTGCTGATCCAGGCGGTCTC
Organism: uncultured Acetobacteraceae bacterium; assembly: GCA_903847525.1. Lineage (GTDB taxonomy): Bacteria > Pseudomonadota > Alphaproteobacteria > Acetobacterales > Acetobacteraceae > PALSA-911. Next base: position 3,074 of record CAINEA010000171.1, read on the forward strand.
GCTGGCCGGCATGGTCACACGCGCAGAGACGATGCAGCCGGCACGCGCCACCGCCGAGGCCGCGGCGGGACTGGCCTGGCCGAAGGGCGTGGTGCTGGTGCCGCACGGCAACGACGGCGTGGGGGTCGTGCTCGCCTTCGCATCCGAGGCACCGGACTGGTTGCCGATGCTCGTGGTCGGCAGCAACGATCCCGCGAGCCGCATCCGCATCCGCGCCGGCGCCTATCGCCGCGTGGTGCTGGCCCTGCTCGGGCAGGACGGTTCGAGCCGGGCAACCGTGCAGAGCATGCAGGCCGCCTTCGCCCGCCAACCCTGCTGGCGCTGGGCCGCTTCCGGCTTCAATGTGGTGGCCTATGACCGGATCTGTGGAGAGGACTGACCATGTTCTTTGACGGCTTCACCCTGGCGCATGTGGAAACTCCTGGCGGTTCCATCCGCCTGCGCCATGCTGGCTCCGGTCCACCATTGCTGCTGTTGCACGGGAACCCGCAGACGAACGCGATGTGGAACCTGGTCGCGCCCGAGCTGGCACGGCGCTTCACGGTGATCTGCCCGGACCTGCGTGGCTATGGCGGATCGTTCAAACCGGCGCCGAGTGCCGACCATGCCGCGTACGCCAAGGTGGAGATGGCGCGCGACATGGTCGCGGTGATGGAGCATTTCGGCTTTTCCCGCTTCAGGCTCGCCGCGCATGACCGTGGCGCCAGGGTGTCCCACCGGCTGGCGCTGGATTTTCCCGAGCGGGTGGAAAAGCTCGCCGTGCTCGACATCATTCCGACCATCGAGCACTTCGAGCGCGCCGATATGAGCTTCGCGATGAGCTACTATCACTGGTTCTGGTTCGCCCAGAAACACCCGTTTCCGGAGAACCTGATCAACGCGGCGCCGGACGCATGGTTCCTGGCCCACACCAACCGCCATCCCCGCGACCCCGACCTGTTCCAGCCGCGGGCTTTGGCCGAATACAAGACCTACATCCATCAGCCGGCGATGATCTCCGGCATGTGCGAGGACTATCGCGCCGCCGCCAGCATCGACCTGGAGCACGACCGCGCCAGCCGTGCCGCCGGGAAGAAGGTGCAATGCCCGATGCTGGTGCTGTGGGGCGCCAAGGGCAATATCGGCAAATGGTACGACGCCCTGGCGATCTGGCAGCAATATTGTTCGGCCGAAGTGGCCGGTTGGCCGGTGGATGCCGGCCATTATATCGCCGAGGAACGCCCGGAAGTGGTGTTGGAACGATTTCAGGATTTCTTTGGCTAGCGGACCACGCTTATCATCGGCCTGACACCGTTTCACCGATGACCCGAACCGATTGTTGGGGTATGTTTCACAGCCTGTGAGGCGATTCGTCGGCCAAACGACTTTTACCGATACCGAAACAAGGTCTTTCCGCATGCTCCATCGGCTGCCGGCTGCCCCACCCCGGAATGCCGGCCTGTCGCGCCGCAATCTGTTTGCCGTCGCGGCGGGCGGCGGTGTTGCGTCGCTGCTGCCGGGATGTTCAACACCGGTGCGCGGGCCGGCGATTCCCACCGGCAAGGCGGACAAGGCCACCGTGCTTGGTGTGCCGAACGAACGCTTTTACCCGGCCATCAACATCGAACTGCTGGAGGAAGAATTCGCGGACACCGTCCGGCGCGGGCGCAAGACCCTTCGCCTGGCACAAGGCCAGCCAATGCCGGGAATTCAGTTACTCGCGGTCTCGGGCGGTGGCGAGAACGGAGCCTTCGGCGCCGGCCTGCTATGCGGCTGGACGGAACAGGGCACACGCCCGACCTTCGAACTCGTTACCGGTGTGAGCACCGGCGCCTTGACCGCGCCCTTTGCCTATCTCGGCCCCAAATACGATCGCCAGCTGAAAGAGGTCTACACGCAGCTTTCGCCCGACAAGGTGCTGGAAAAACGCTCCTTCACCGCAGCCTTGTTCGACGACGCGATGACCGACAATTCGCCGCTGTTCAAGACGATTTCGGGATATCTGGATAACGACATGCTGGCCGCGATCGCCAGGGCGTACGACCACGGCCGTCTGCTGCTGATCGGCACGACGAACCTCGACGCCCAGCAGCCGGTAATCTGGAACATCGGCGCCATCGCCAAAAGTGGCCATCCGAAAGCGTTGGAAACCATCCGGCGCATTCTCCTAGCCTCCGCCGCCATCCCCGGAGCCTTCCCGCCCACGATGTTCGACGTGGAACTGAATGGGCAGCCTTACCAGGAGATGCATGTGGACGGCGGCGCCTTCACCCAGGCGTTCCTGTACCCGCCCAGGGCGATGCGCCAACGCGAGGAGCGGCTGCGGCGCGGCGAGAAGGTCATCCCCGCCGAGGCCTACGTCATCCGCAACGGACGCCTCGACCCGGAGTGGGCGACCGTTGAGCGCCGCACCATGAGTGTCGCCGGGCGCGCCATTTCGACCATGATTGCGGTCAGCGGCTACAACGACGTGCAGCGCATGTACGCCAGCACCAAACGCGACGAGATCGGCTTCAATCTGGCCTATATCGGCTCGGACTTCACTATGGAACTGCCAGAACCCTTCGATCCCGGATACATGCGGACGCTGTTCGATTACGGCTATGAACGCGGCAGGCGGGGCTATGACTGGGCGCATAAGCCGCCTCTGTAGGCGGCGTTTCCTACGACAGCAAAGACAGCAAAGTCCGCGCCACCACTTCCGTTGCCTTCGGCAGGTCGGCCAGGAACAACCGCTCATCCGCGCGGTGCGCGTTGGCTTCCTCGATGCTGTGTGGCCCGGCGCCATACAGCACGATCGGCACGCCATGCGCGGCATAGTGCCGAGCATCTGTATAGAGCGGCACGCCTCCGGCGGTGATCGTTTCGCCCATCACCTGGCTGGCATGGGCACACAACAACTCCGCCAGCCGTGCTGCACCCGGCAGCGGCGTCAGCGGTTCGGCCAACAGAATGCGCCGCACCTTCACGGTGGCGGCAGGAAATGCGGCGGCGGCGGTAGCGATCACGGCACGGAGTGTGTCTTCGACCTGCCCAGGGTTTTCCTCCGGGATCATTCGCCGGTCCAGCCGGAACACCACGCGATCCGGCACCACGTTTGTGTTGATGCCGCCCTCGATAAGCCCAACCGTCATCTGCGGGCTGCCGATGCCGGCGATGGCGGAAACGCGCGCCGTCAAACCCTTCCGAGACTCGTACAACGCCGTCAGCACATGGTTCGCCGCCTCCAGCGCGTCGATCCCGGTGAACGGCTTGGCGGCATGCGCCGAACGGCCGGTCACCTCCACCTCCAGATGCAGGCAGCCGTTATGGGCGTTCACCACGCCATAGGAAAACCCCGCGCCGATCGCCAGGTCCGGCTTGGAAATGCCTTGCTCCAGCAACCATCCCGGTCCGATCTCGCCTCCGGATTCCTCGTCATAGGTCAAATGCAGTTCAACCGTTCCATGCAACGATGCACCGCAGGCCTTTAGCGCCAACAGGGCAAAGACATAGGTGGCAAAATCGGATTTGGAGACGGCGGCGCCCCGGCCATACATCCAGCCGTCCACCACGGCCGCGCCATACGGGTCCTGCGTCCAGCCGGTTCCCGGCGGCACCACGTCGCCATGCGCATTCAACGCCACCGTGATGCCATCACCGAAACGCTGGCGAACGATTAGGTTCGTGGCTGAAACCATGCCGACCGCGCGCACCCGGTCCTGCGGCACCTCGTGGCGCTCCACCGCCAGCCCCAGCGCCTCGATCAGCATCGCTGCCCGCAACGCGGCGGGCGTGCAGTCGCCGGGCGGATTGTCCGACGGTATCCGAACGACCTGCGCCAGAAACTCGATCTGGGTGGCGGCCTTCTCGCGCAGGAAGGCGCCGATCGCGTCAGCCGGATTCGCCATGCGCTGGTGTCCTTTCGATGGGTAGATTCTTGTAGAACAGCACCGTCACGTGGGCGGTGGTTCGGTCTGCATTCAGCGCGTAGCCCGGAATTCGTCCGGCCTCGGTCCAGCCGAGCCCGCGATAAAGCCCTTCCGCAAAATCATCCGCTCGGGTGTCGAGCGTCAGCAGGCTCCGCCCGGTTCTTGCGGCCTCCAGCTCGGCCCGCTCCATCAATGCCCGCGCCAGTCCGCGGCGGCGAGCGTCGGGATGGACCAGCAGCTTCTGTACCTCCGCCCGGTGCGGCTGATTGGGCGGCGTGGCGAGATCCAGCATCACCGTGCCCGACAGCACCCCGTCCAACCACCCGGCCAGCAACAGTTTCCGTCCCGCTGCCACATCCGCAGCGGCACGGCGATAGAACGCACCCGCAATATCGGGCGCCAGCGGAGGCAGAAACGACACCGACCCGCCGGCATCCACGCATGCCACAAGGATCTCCGCCAGCCGGCGTTCCGCCGAATTGGCCGCGGCAGCATCCAGGACCTCAACGCCGTCGATGGGCTTCATGAAGGGAAACTCCAGCGAATTGGACAGATCGTTCAACACCCGGATTGCCCCGGTGCGGACATAGCCCCGCGCGGCATAGAATGCGTGCGCCCGCTCAAACCGCGTGTCGCTCCACAGCTTCAGCCGCGCCGCGCCAGCCTGGCGGGCAAATCCCTCTGCCTGCTCAAGCAAGGCCCGCGCCAGTCCGGAGCCGCGATGCTCCCGGGCCACGTACATCTTGCAGATTTCCCAGAAGCCCTCGCCTGGGGCCACGCCGACAACGCCGACCACCTCCCCGCCGGCCTCCGCCGCCCAGAGCGCTCCGCCGCTTTTGGCGAAATAGGACGCAAGTGCCCGCAACTCCGGCACTTCGCCGTCCACATCCATCACACAGCCAGGATATTCCGCCCAGCACGCCCCGATCAGAGCGATGAACCCCGCCGCATCCGCATCACGCCCAGCGCGGATCGCGGGGGGATGGTTCCGCAAGGAGGCCTCTGCGCGAATGCTCAGCGGCGCCGGTTGAGCTGGTCCACGTCACGGACCGCGCCACGGGCGGCGCTGGTGGTCAGGGCGGCATAGGCGCGCAGCGCGGTGGTGACGTTGCGCTTGCGCGGCTCGGTGGGCTGCCAAGGGTTCGGGCTGGCTTCCATCGCGGCGCGGCGCGTAGCGAGGGTGGCTTCATCGACGGCCAGATGAATCGAGCGGTTGGGGATGTCGATCTGGATCAGGTCGCCTTCCTCCACCAGGCCGATCAGGCCGCCTTCGGCCGCTTCCGGGGAGAGATGGCCGATCGACAGGCCCGAGGAGCCACCGGAGAAGCGGCCGTCCGTGACCAGGGCGCAGACTTTGCCCATGCCCTTGGACTTCAGGTAGCTGGTCGGGTACAGCATCTCCTGCATGCCGGGGCCGCCCTTCGGGCCTTCGTAACGCACCAGCACGATGTCGCCGGCGGCGATCTTGCCGCCGAGAATTTTCTCCACCGCCTCGTCCTGGCTTTCGCAGATACGGGCCGGGCCGTTGAACGTCAGGATGGAGGCATCCACGCCGGCGGTCTTCACAATGCAGCCATCGAGCGCGATGTTGCCGTAGAGGACCGCAAGGCCGCCATCCTTGGAGAAGGCATGCGCAATGTCGCGGATCACGCCCTTCGAGCGGTCGACATCGAGTTCTTCCCAGCGCGAGGACTGGCTGAACGCCTCGGTGGTGGGAACGCCGCCGGGCGCCGCCATGAACAGGTTTTTCACGGTGGCGCTGTCGGTGCGTGTGACGTCCCAGCGATCCAGCGCATGGCCCAGAGTGGGGGCGTGGACGGAGTTGACGTCGCGTGCGATCAAACCGCCGCGGTCGAGTTCAGCCATGATGCCGAGGATGCCGCCGGCGCGGTGGACGTCTTCCACATGCACATTGGCGACGGCCGGGGCGACTTTGCAGACGCAGGGCACACGGCGGGACAGCCGGTCGATGTCCTTCATGGTGAAATCCACCTCGGCCTCATGCGCGGCGGCCAGCAGATGCAGCACGGTATTGGTGGACCCGCCCATGGCGATATCCAGCGTCATGGCATTCTCGAACGCCTGGAAGGTGGCGATGTTGCGAGGCAGGACGGAGGAATCGTCCTGTTCGTAGTAGCGCTGGGCGAGGTCGACGATGGTGCGGCCGGCCTCCAGGAACAGGTCGCGGCGGTCGGAATGGGTGGCGACGATGGTGCCGTTGCCGGGCAGTCCGAGGCCGAGCGCCTCGACCAGACAATTCATCGAATTGGCGGTGAACATGCCCGAGCAGGACCCGCAGGTCGGACAGGCGGAACGCTCGATCACCGCGAGGTCTTCCTCGTCCACGTTGCTGTCCGCGGCGGCGATCATGGCATCGATCAGGTCGACCGATTTCTTGACGCCGCCTTTCAGGGTGACTTTGCCGGCCTCCATCGGGCCGCCGGAGACGAACACCGTGGGGATGTTCAGGCGCAGCGAGGCCATCAGCATGCCCGGAGTAATCTTGTCGCAGTTGGAGATGCACACCAGCGCGTCGGCGCAATGGGCGTTCACCATGTATTCGACCGCGTCGGCGATCAGTTCGCGCGAGGGCAGCGAATACAGCATGCCGTCATGGCCCATGGCGATGCCGTCATCCACGGCGATGGTGTTGAATTCCTTGGCCACGCCGCCGGACACCTCGATCTCGCGCGCGACGAGCTGGCCGAGGTCCTTGAGATGGACATGGCCGGGGACGAATTGGGTGAAGGAGTTGGCGATGGCGACGATCGGCTTGCCGAAATCGCCATCCTTCATGCCGGTGGCACGCCAGAGGCCGCGCGCGCCCGCCATGTTGCGACCGTGGGTGGTTGTGCGGGAGCGAAGTGCGGGCATGAACGGGGGTCCCCTGGAAGGCTCAAGGCGCAAATTTGCGCGCATCTGAACCAGATGCGGGGCAGAAGTCCACTGGTGGAAGATTTGGGGGCGTCGGGATGCCAGAAACCGTACAGGATGATGTCCGCGGCAAGGGCTTCCGTTCTGGGCCAATCGAAGGAGTGGTCAACTGGAAAGTGGGGGGCATTCTGTTGCCCGGGGCCCCCCTAACCGCGCTTGTCTCTGCTTACGCAGCTACAGCGAATGCCTCATGATTGTCATTGGCACTTGTAATATGACCCGATAACGGCGGTATCATGCCGAGCAAAAAGTGAGTCTTTACCACGCGTGTCGAGCCTATTTCGCCCCCATACCCCTGACCGGAGATCCGGCCTGAAATTTGGTGGAGGCGCCGGGTACCGCCCCCGGGTCCACAACGTTTATTCCACGCACCGTTTATCACCATAGTCTGGGCTCCCTAGCGGGGACCTCGACAAAGCGAATATAGGCACTTCCTACCCATTATGGAAGGGCAAGTGCATGAGCCTGACAGACGCCCAACTCGCCGAGATCGCGGCCCAACGGGAAAGCCGGACGGAAACGCTGCGCCCCACCGTGCCGGCGCTGGAGGCGATGCTGTATCAGGCCATCCCGGTGCTGGATCACGGCTTCGTCCGCGTGATCGACTATATGGGCGACGACAGCGCGATCGTGCAGGCGGCACGGGTTTCCTATGGCCGCGGCACGCGCCGGGTCAGTGAGGATGCCGGGCTGATCCGTTACCTGATGCGCCACTGGCACTCCACCCCGTTCGAGATGTGCGAGATTAAGTATCATGTGAAGCTGCCGATCTTCGTGGCGCGCCAATGGATCCGCCATCGCACCGCCAACGTGAACGAATATTCCGCGCGCTATTCCATCCTGGACCGGGAATTCTACATCCCCGCGCCGGAGCAACTCGCGGCCCAGTCGGCATCCAACCGGCAAGGCCGGGGCGACGTACTGCAGGGCGACGAGGCCACGCATGTGCTGAACCTGCTGCGCCAGGACGCGATGCAGACCTACGACCACTACGCCGAGATGCTGAACGAGACCGAGGCCGGGGAGGCTCGCGATCCAGCCCGCCAGGGCCTGGCGCGCGAACTGGCGCGGATGAATCTGACGTTGAATACCTACACGCAGTGGTATTGGAAGACCGACCTGCACAACCTTTTTCACTTCCTGCGCCTGCGCGCCGACGCGCACGCCCAGTACGAGATCCGGGTCTATGCCGACGCGATGCTGGATACCGTCGCCGCCTGGGTTCCCGCCGCCTGCCAGGCATTCAAGGATTACCGGTTGGGCGCGGTGACGCTGTCGGCGCAGATGCTGAGCACGGTGAAACGGATGATCGCCGGCGAGGTGGTGGACCAGAAAGCCAGCGGCCTGTCGAAGCGGGAATGGGACGAGATGATGGGGGCTTTGGGCAAGGCACCGTGATCACCGTTTTCGGATCGATCAATCTGGATCTGATTTTCGCCCTGCCCGCCATTCCGCGCTCAGGCGAAACGCTGTTGACCCGCAGCGTGGCGATCGCGCCTGGCGGCAAGGGGGCCAACCAAGCTGTTGCGGCGGCTCTGGACGGCGCCAGCGTCGCCATGGCCGGTGCCGTTGGGCAGGACGCGCTGGCTGCCGGTGCCCTGAGGCTGCTGCGCGAAGCGGGCGTGGACCTCTCGCGGGTGATCGAGACCGACGCCGCCACCGGCTGTGCGGCGATCTCAGTTGATCCGCAGGGCCACAACGCCATCGCCGTGGGCTCGGGCGCCAATCTGCTGGCACGGGCGGATCAGGTGGAGGACGCGCTGCTGGGGCCTGGCAACACGCTGGTGCTGCAGATGGAGGTGGACCGCCAGCAGACCCAGGCGTTGATCCGCCGCGCGCGGGCCGCGGATACGCGAATCATCCTCAACCTCGCCCCGGCCGCTCCCCTGGCGCTGGATGCGCTGTCGGCGGTGGATCTGCTGGTGGTGAACGAAAGCGAGGCTGCGTGGCTGTCCGAGTATCTCGGCTGCTTCCCCGATGCCGTCGGGCTGCGGGCAGCGCTCGGCGTGGATGTGGTGCGCACCCTCGGCGAGGCAGGATCGGAACTGGCCGCGCTGGGCGGGCTGACCGCGATCGCGGCACACCGGATCGACGCCCTGGACACGACTGCGGCCGGAGATTGCTTCATCGGCGTGCTGGCGGCCGGGCTGGATCGCGGCCTGGCGTTGGACTCAGCCCTGCACCGCGCATCGGCGGCGGCAGGGATCTGCTGCACCCGGGCGGGCAGCCAGAACAGCCTGCCGAACGCCCACGAGACCGACGACGCCCTTAGTTGATCACGATCCTCGGCCCGGCCCCACGCGCACCGTCCTTGGCCGAGATCTTCTTCCAGACCTGTTGCGCGATCGCGTCATAGGCCTTCGCCGCATCGCTGTCGGGGGAGGTTGCCGCGATCGGCTGGCCAGCATCCGACGCGGTGCGGATGTCCAGCAGCAAGGGCACCTCACCGAGGAAATCGGCGCCCATGCGCTTGGCTTCCGCCCGCGCGCCGCCATGGCCGAAAATGTCCGAGCGGTGGCCGCAATTGGGGCAGCAGAAGAAGCTCATATTCTCGACCAGCCCCAGCACCGGCACCTTGGTCTTCTCGAACATCGCCACGCCTCGGCGGGCATCGATCAGGGCGATGTCCTGCGGGGTGGAGACGATCACCGCGCCGGTCAGGGCCACGCGCTGGGCCATGGTCAACTGGGCATCACCGGTTCCGGGCGGCATATCGACGATCAGCACATCCAGCGCACCCCAGACCACCTGGCCGAGCATCTGTTCCAGCGCGCCCATCACCATCGGGCCGCGCCAGATCATCGCGGCGTCTTCCTCGACCAGGAAGCCGATGGACATCGCCTTCAGGCCCCAGGCCTCCAGCGGCAGCATCTTGTCGCCGCGCACTTCCGGCTTGCGGTTCAGGCCGAGCATGCGCGGCAGGCTGGGCCCATAGATGTCGGCATCGAGCAGGCCGACCTTCAGCCCCTGGCGAGCCAGCGAGACTGCGAGGTTCACCGCCACAGTGGATTTCCCCACACCGCCCTTGCCGGAGGCCACGGCGACGATCGCGCCGATATCGGGCAGCAGCAGCGGCGGGCGCGCC
>CAINEA010000172.1 GCA_903847525.1 uncultured Acetobacteraceae bacterium
ATACGGATCATGCGTAAACCAGCGTTCCCGACGACGATCTGCGGCCTTGTTCTTGCCTTCTGCTTCGGCGCCGTCCCGGCCGTGGCCGCCGATCGCTCCGGCGATTATTCCGTCCGTGGTGCCGGCAGCCAGAAATGCTCGTCCTTCACCTCTGTCGTGGAGCAGAATAAACCCGAACTCGGCTGGTAATCCTCGCGAATCTAAAGGGCGTCGTTCGTAGAATATTCTCGGCGAGAAGTATGAGGAGATTTTGGATGAAGACCAGCCGATACAGCGACCCGCAGATCCTATCGATCCTTCGTCAGGCTGATGGCGCGTGCCGGTGGCGGATCTGTGCCGCGAGTATGGCATGAGCAGTGCGTTGTTCTACAAGTGATGGGCGAAGTTTGGCGGGGTGGACGCGTCGATGATCAGTCAAATGAAGAGCATTGAGGAGGAGAACTGGCGGCTCAAAAATATGTTTGCCCAGCTGAGCATGCAGAATGAGTTGCTCAAAGAGGCGCTTGGAACAAAATAGACCGGCCATCTCAGCGCCGCGAGATGCCCGGGTCTACTGTGGCGTGACGAGGGGTGAGCATTGCGCTGGCCTGCCGGACCTTTGGGGTCAGCGAGAGCTGTTATCGCTACAGCGCCAAGCTGGGCGATGAGAACGAGCGGATCTCCAATCTGCTGGTCTGGTTGACCCATGCCGAGAAGACGTGGGGGTTCGGGCTTTGTTTTCTGTACCTGTGCAACGTTCAAGGGCATGGCTGGAACCATAAACGGGTCTATCGCCTCTACCGCGCGCTGGAACTGAACCTCCGGATCAAGCCGAGAAAGCGGTTGGAACGCGACAAGCCCGACGCCTTGGCGGTGCCGGCGAGCCCGAACCTGGTGTAGTCGATGGACTTCATGGCCGACCGGTTGGGGGATGGCAGGGCATTCCGGCTTCTGAACGTGCTGGCTGACTTCAACCGCGAGAGGCTTGGCATCGAGGTGGACTTCTCGCTGCCTGCCGAGCGGGTCATCCGAAGTCTCGATCGCATCATCGAGTGGCGGGGCCAACCCGGAGCCATCAGGATCGACAACGGGCCGGAATACGTCAGCGAGAAGCGGAAGGAATGGGCCGGCAAACGGAACATCATCCTGCGGCATATCCAACCAGGCCAGCCCCAACAGAACGCCTACATCGAACGCTACAACCGCACGGTCAGGCACGAGTGGCTGGACCGGCACATCATTGAAACCATCGAGGAGGCACTGGACTTCGCCATACAGTAGCTCTGGACTTACAACGATGATCGCCCGAACATGGGCATCGGCGGCATTACACCCGACCAGAAACTGAAAATGGCCGCGTGAAGTCTACGACCAAACCCAGTTAGAAATGGGGGTATTACCTGCTCACCGCCCTGTTCATCACTCAGGCCGCAGCAGCCAGCTTGGGATCCACCGGTCATCGGAACACCAATCGGGGGAAGTCGTGATCGCGGCGCGACGGCGAGGATATGGTTGAACAGCCGGTCGGCTTCCTGCAGCTTGCCGGCGCGCTCATACTCTGCCGCGATCGTGAACAGTTCGACCAGGGGAACGGGCACCCTCACATCGCCCAAGCGCTGCGGCACGGCCCCCGGCGGGGGCACGAGGCGCGCGTTGGCCGCGGCATCCTGCAGGTCGCTCGAGGGCATTGCCGGGGTCATGCCTAATCGACCGTATAGCCGAGCCAATCGATGTGCGCCTGCAGGATCGGAATGACCGGTTCGAGATGCTTGCGGTAATGGCGGTAGCGAAAGCGGGAC
>CAINEA010000173.1 GCA_903847525.1 uncultured Acetobacteraceae bacterium
CATACCGGGCGATCGATCAGAAACACGTGCCGCGTTACCTCGCCGAGTTCGAATATCGCTTTAACCGGCGATACGATCTCGCCGCTATGAGGCCGCGGCTTCTCTGGGCAGGCGTCCGCACCACGCCCATGCCATACCGGTTGCTCAAGCTGGCCGATATTTATGTTTGAGCGGGACAACGATCAGTCAAGAAAACTGGCTGAGAAAAGTGCGTAAACAGGATTAACTTTGCCGACAGCATGACCTACTATGCCCTCTGCTGACTCCTACGCCGCGGTCAGGTCCCCTTGCGGTTCCCTCAGTTCCAATGTCGGAACACGACGCAGGCCTCCCTAGGTAAGTTCGATCGCCTTCCCCGCACCCCTGCCGGATCTACAGCCCTGGCCTTTGATGGATGTGGACTTCGCGATCAGTTGCCCGCTCGTCCGGCCAGGGATGCCTCGTATCCGGTTTCTGTTCGTCAGGTCGCGGTTTTGCTCCACGCTTCCTTCAGACATCGCCTCGCGGTGATGCCCTTGCGCTTCGCTAAGCCTTCACCTCCATCAGGTTGGCCAGGGGACTTTCACCCCCAAGCTATCGAACATGCTAGGCACGCAACTAAACCGCTGACGCGGTAGCTGCTTCGGTGATCGTGATGGGTGGGACGACTGGTCTGCCAGGGTTCGGGTGCTTCACCCCCACCCTGGAACGGGAGATCCCCGATGACCGAGATGAGCCCGCTGCGCCGCCGCATGATCGAGGACATGACTGTCCGCAATCTGTCGCCGGCAACTCAGCGATCGTATCTGCATGCCGTCGCCAAATTCGGCCGCTTCTTTTCTCGCTCGCCTGACAAGCTTGATCTTGAAGATGTCCGAACTTTCCAGGTTCACCTCGTCGCCGGCGGGATGTCGTGGCCAGCGCTGAACCAGACGGTCTGCGCGCTGCGCTTCCTGTATGGGGTCACGCTCAAGCAGGCCGACCTGCCAGAGCGCATCCCCTATGCCCGCGAGCCGCAAAGGCTCCCGGTGGTCCTCGGTGCCGACGAGGTCGTGCAGTTCCTGGAGGCGGTTTCTGGCCTCAAGGCCCGCGCTGCACTGACAACGGCCTATGCGGCCGGACTGCGGGCCTCCGAGGCGGCGAACCTCAAGGTGAGCGACATCGACAGCAGTCGAATGGTCATCCGTATCGAGCAGGGCAAGGGAGGCCGTGATCGTTACGTCATGCTGTCGCCGCAACTGCTCGGCATCCTGCGGTCCTACTGGCGCGTGACGCGGCCCGCGCACTGGTTGTTTCCTGGGCGCGATCCCGTGCATCCGATCCATCCGGTCGTGCTGCATGCCGCTTGCCGTTCGGCATGCGCGGCCTCAGGAATTGGCAAGCGGGTCACGGTCCACACGCTGCGCCACAGCTTTGCGACCCACCTGCTGGAGGGCGGCACCGACATCCGCATTATCCAGGCGCTGCTTGGCCATCGCAACGTGAACACCACGGCGCGCTACGCCCATGTCGCCACCAGCACGATCCGCGGCACGCCAAGCCCGCTCGACCGCTTGCGGCTGGAGGTGACGCCACCCGCCTGAGCGGCGGCGATGCGCCCGACGCTGGAGGTGGCGGACATCTTCCGCCGCCGCGGCGATGCGTTCCGTCGTGCCCACGCTTCGCATCTCGGCCGCGTCGAGCGCCGCGTCATGGCGGCGATCGAGGCCTGCCGGACGGTCGCGCTCGGCGGCCACACCGAACAGTGCGGCGATTGCGGACTGGTCCGGCACGCCTCCAATTCCTGCCTTATGGGCAAAACCAGTAATGGGGAGTCAGCGCGTACTCCTCCACGGACCAACTTGGCTTGCCAGTCAATCCGCTCCCCATTACCGAGCATGCGTTGCCAGCCAATCATCTGACCGACGGGTCGGAGCGAGCGTTCGAGTAGGTGGGATGGACGAAGAGGCTCCGATCATCCCGATTTCATTTCTGTCCTTTCGATCGACGTCGTTGCCGGATGGGTGGCCCGGAGCACACAACGGCTCCTTCCATCGGGCGGCCGCTGAACGCCAAGTCCATTGTCGAACACCTCGAACTTATGGGGACTGATCACGGGCGGAACCAACGTCAAAGCCAAGCAATTGGCCGACATTGGAGGCGCGAAGCCTCCCAACTCCCCATTACTGGTTTTGCCCATAAGGCAG
>CAINEA010000174.1 GCA_903847525.1 uncultured Acetobacteraceae bacterium
ATGGGTGCGCAGCAGGGGCGTTGGCGTGGACCAGATCTCGTGCAGCGCGGAAATCCGTGGGGACGATTGTTGCGTCAGGGCCGTGTTGACGACCGCCAGCATTCGCTGCTCGGTATCGACGAGCGTCTGCTCCCCCGCCGGATCCCATAGCCGTATCCCCGGGACCGGCAGCGCGGCAGGAGGAACGCTGAAGCCGGTGCCGAAGGCCGCGGCCGGCAGGCCGTGCGCGCGGGCGGCCAGCAGCGCCGTCGGGGCGAAATCGGTCAGCACGAAATCGATCCGCTCGACCGTGAACAGCCGGCGCCAGGCCTGCATCAGGTTGGCGAGGACCGCGGCGTCGCCATAGCCGAACGTCGGCAATATATCCGCCAGGCTGACCGGCGCCGGTGTTGCTGGAGCGCCCGGCAGCGCGATCGGCGCCTGGTGAAACGGCAGGCCGTGCGGACCCAGGAACAATCCGGCGCGGGTGAGGTCGCGCAGCGCGAAGACCACCTCATGCCCGTGCGCCCGCAACGCCAGCGCCAGAGGCACCGTTTCGGCGAGGTGGCCGTAGCCGCCGCCCAGTTCCCAGGCAACCATGATCCGGCTCATGCCGCCGCCTCCGGTTCGGCTGCAACCATCGCGCGGATGGCTTCGGCCACCGGCAGGTAATCCGCACCCTCGGGCCCGGCGAGGAACCGCTCGACGGAAGCTGCACGCAGCCGGCGCTGTTCCGCGTCGGTGCCGGGCGGCCGGGCGCCGAGGATCACGAGCGGCCGGTCGAGGAACACCGGCGGGCGGCGGCTCTGCGCCGGAGTGCCTTCGGCGTCGGCCCATGAGAACAGCCGCAACCAAAATCCGAATGCGCCATCGGCCTCGGTGGGGCCACCGGCCGCCGGCACGTCATCGCGCCGGCAGACGCTGCCGGAGAGCTGCGGATCGAGGCCGCCCTCGAACAATCGCAGCACCAGATCGCCGTGCACCGCGAACGGATCATTGCGGCGGCGCAGCAGGCGCCCGCTGTCGGGGCGCAGGAAACAATCGCTGGTGACCAGAGCTGGGGCAGGCGACAGGGCAAAGGCCGGCACCACACTCGCCAGATAATCATCCAGCCAGCAATCCCGTGGATCGAGGAAGGCAACCAGGTCGCTCGTCGCGGCGGCCGCACCGAGCTGAAATGCTTGCATCCTCGCGCAACTCGCGGCGTGTATGATCCGGGCCTGGCCCAGGCAGCTGGCGAGCCGGGTTTCGCTGTCCACTGGATCGCCGGTATCCACCACGATACACTCGACAGGACCGGCGTAGGTCTGCCGAGCGACGGAGGCCAGCGCGTCTGCCGGGCAAGCCCCGCCGGCTAGCGTGGGCACGATCACGCTGATCGGCGGTTGGGGGGCCGGGACCAGGGCACGCCGCTGTGCCTCATAGCCGGCGGTCCGGCGCGTCCGGTTCGCCTCGGCATTTGGCTGCAACGCAGCGAGCGGCCGGGCGGGCCCGGCGAAGGCGCGGTTCAGCGCGACGCGCCCCTCCTGCTGCCAAAGCGATGTGTCGTTGATCAGGTTGCCACTGTGCAAATGCCGCTCCGCCAGCGGGGCCGGCAGATGCAGGATCGGCCGGCATGCGGCGAAGGCGCACCGCAGCAGCAGGTCGCGGTCATGCGCGATCGTCAGGGTCTCGTCCATGCCGCCGAGGCGGCGGATCGCGTCGGTCCGGAACAGCACGGCGGACAGGCAGGGAATCGGATTTCCGGTGAGCATCGCGGCCGCCTCGCCGGGCGGGGGACCCGGCGGCGGCAGGCGGGAAAATCCGAATTCGTCCCAGGCCTGCACGGTATCGCAACAGGCCGCCACCGGTTCCGGGTTGGTTCGGAGCGCGGTTATCAGGGCGGAGAGCAGCGGCGGCCGCCACGCATCGTCGGCATCGAGAAACGCCACATACTCACCCGTCGCGGCCTGCAGCCCCCTGTTGGCCGCCGCGGCTGCGCCCCTGTGGACCGGCTGGGCCAGCACCGAAAGACGGGGTTCATCGCCGTAGGCCAGCGCGAGCCAGCCGGCGGTGCCGTCGGTGGAAGCATCGTCCACCACCCATGCTTCCCAGTCGGCGAAATCCTGTGCAATCAAACTGGCCAGCGCCCGATCGATGTGCCGGCGGCTGTTATGGGAACGGATGACGACACTGACGGCGGGCATGGGCGCAGTCTAGCTCATCGGTCGAAGGCGACTACCATATGCTGCGGGAACGGCGTGCCGGTGCCGTCGATCTGGCCCTGCAGTCCGGGAACCCGGCGCAACCCGTCCAGTTTCAGCAGCGGCTTCAAGATCTGGGGCATGATGGCGTGATTGATGTGCGCGCCGAAGCAGGTGTGCATGCCGTAGCCCCAGAGGATGTAGTGGCCCCAAGGGCGGTCGGTGCGGAACGCATCCGGATCGGTCAGTCGCAACGGATCGAACATCGCCGACAGGTTGGCCGCCATCACCATCGTGCCCTTTGGGATGGTGCGGGCGCGCAGCGTGCTCCGGGCGATGGTTGTTTCATGGACGGCGCGGCGATAGATCACGGGGTTGATCGGGTCGAATCGCAGTGCCTCGAAGATGTGCGCGCCGAGCAGCGCGTCGTTGTCGGCACGGGCGGCGGCCTGTGCGCCGGCCAGGGCGGCGGGCCGGTCCAGCAGCACGTTCAGAGCCTGCACGCAGGCCTTGGAGATGGTCGGCACGAAGCCGATCAGCAGGCCGAACAGATTGTTGCGAATGCCCAGATCGTCCATGCCGGGTAGGCCCGCCGCCTGCATCGCCAGGCAGCGCGCGATGATGTCGTCGCTTGTGGATGGGGTCCCCTTGCGCGCGGCGATCGTGGTGTCGAGATAGTTACAAAAATCCCGCGCCGCGGCCAGGGCATCGTTCGTGATGCGCTGGTCCCCAGCGAGGTCAATGAACAGGTACCAGAACAGCTTGGAAGTCCAGTCGATCATCGCGGCTTCGCTGGGTCCGGGCGTGCCGAAATAGGCGCCGACAAGTATTGCGGGCAGGCGGCGCGTCAGGTCCGCCGGCACATCGATCGTGCCTTGCGCTGCAGCGACGATTTCAGCGGAGCGGGCGGCGGCCAGCGGGACCAGGATGTCGGACACATCGGTGCGGCGCACGGCCAGGCGCATGTTGGAAACGTCGCGCTGGTACTCGGCGCTGTCCTGCATGCCCAGAAAGAAGTTCTCGCCGCCGGTGATCGCGCGCATCTTCGGTTCATAGACGACTGCGAAATCCGCCTCGCGGTCCAGAACTTCGGTCACGTCCTCGGCGCGCGACACGATGGCAGTGCCGGTGTTTTCATAGGCGGCGACGAGCTTTGCGGAAACCACGAGGTTGGGCAGCAGCAGGCGCAACACGGAGAAAATCAGCCGCTGGTTTTCGGACGCGGCAAATATCTTGGTCGCGCGTTGCTTGATCGTGCCTTCACCGCCCAACAGAGCGGGGACCGCGCGCGCGAGCAAGGTGGGAA
>CAINEA010000175.1 GCA_903847525.1 uncultured Acetobacteraceae bacterium
ATTCCAGGAATCAATGTCATTTGAATCGGAATACGATTGCTTTTTAGAAACAGGATGGTCCCATTTAATATGACTCCTTACAACGCTGTTGAGTTGCGTATTCATCAACGAACTGATTGGTTTAGACATTACCCGAGTCCTTTCGAGAAACGCGAGTTAATGGGAGATCAGGAATTCCGTTCGGTAGCCAAGTATCAATTGACTGACGTAAAACATCGTAATTGTTTAGCGTCTCCAGCCTGATTTTACCGATAAATCAATTGGCATGGACGCCATCGTTAACCCATCTGAACCGCCGAACCGCAAGGGCCACGAGGCTTGCGATCGCCGCATCGCCGAGTTGGAAGCTCGCAATGCTGTGCTCGAAGCGCGGCTGGCCAAACTCGAACAACTCCTCGCCGACCGCGAACGAGGCAGCAAGCGGCAGGCGGCTCCGTTCTCCAAAGGCCCGCCCAAGCCGGACCCTAAGACGCCCGGACGCAAGCCCGGCGATAACTACGGCACCAAGGCATTCCGCGCCGTTCCCGATCCGGATCAGGTCGACGAGGTCTACGATTCGCCTCTTCCCGACAAGTGTCCGCGTTGTGGCGGCGGCGTCGAGCAACTCCAAGTCGCGCATCAATATCAGGCCGATTTGCCGCGGAAGCCCATTCTTCGAAAGTTCAATATCGCCGTAGGCCGTTGCACATGCTGCCGCAAACGGGTGCAGGGCAGGCATCCCCTGCAGACCTCCGACGCCCTGGGTTGCTGCGCCAGCCAGGTTGGCCCCGATGCACAAGCGCTGGCCGTCATACTCAACAAGCGATTAGGCTTGTCGCACGGCAAGGCGGCTTCGCTGCTCAGCGATTTCTTCGGCCTCTCCTTCACACGCGGCGGCGTGTGCCAGGTCATGCTCCGGGCGGCGAAACGGACCGAGCCGCAGCGTGATCAGATCGTCGAGCAGCTTCAATCCTCGCCGTGGCTCGTGCCCGACGAGACCGGCTGGCGGATCGGCGGCGTGTCGGCATGGATGCACACGGCGGTCGGCCCCAACGCCGTGGCCTACCTTGTGCACAGGCAACGCGGCTATGAAGCGGCGGTGGAACTGATCGGCGAAAACTATGCGGGAAAACTGACGCACGACGGATGGTCGCCCTACAACCGGTTCAGATTCGCCGACCACCAAACCTGTATCACTCACCTGCTCCGGCGGTGTGACGCGATGCTGGAACTATGCGACGGAATCCCCGGCGCGGCGGCGGCGACACCCCGGAAAATCAAGGCCGTTCTGCACGAATCGCTGGATGTCCGAGACCAACGCGACGCGGGCCGGATCACCCCCGCAGCGGCCGACGAAGCCGGCCACAGCCTGTGGGAATGGATGATGCGGATCATCGAACCGACCAAGTCGCATGTGGGCAACGAGCGGCTGTGCAGGCATCTTTGGAACCACCGCGCCGAACTGTTCACGTTCCTGCATTTTCAGGGGGTGGACGCGACCAACTGGCGGGCCGAACAGGCGATCCGCTTCGCGGTGGTCAACCGGAAAGTCTGGGGCGGAAGCCGTACGGACCACGGCGCGTGGGCACAGGGCGTGCTGCTGACCGTGCTTGAGACGGTCAGAATGCGGGGAGCGGACGTGGTCGAATGGCTCAGCCAGACGTTGTGCCAGTGGCCCAGAGTCACGCCGCTGCCGGTCGTCCCCAGCGGGTAGACGCTAAACAATTACAGTGTCGTCACCGACTCGCCACGATCAACAAGGTTCACAATCATCAATCGTTGCTCAGACACAGGGATACTCCTTAGCATCATGTACGCTCCAAAAGTGGAACGTCAGCATGGCAAAAGTGTCACCCATGTGTCCGGAACGCTGTTACCCATGTGTCCGGAATGAACAAAGACTTGGCCCACCCTGCAAGACTGTGAATGGCGGTGCGTCAATTCGGAGTGCTGTCGCGATGGCGAGCGGAAGTCCAGATGATCAGGGAACCGGAAG
>CAINEA010000176.1 GCA_903847525.1 uncultured Acetobacteraceae bacterium
CCGAAAACATGGCGAACACCCGCGTGATCCTCGACCAGAAGTCGCCCTTTACGGACGAAGCGCCGCAGCAAGTGAGAAAGCAGTCGCATGACGAACGGATCCTCGGATAAAACCGGTCAAGCCGGATAAACGGTCAATCCTGCCGCCTCGGCCCAAACTAGCGTCGGCCCCTTCCAATCCACAAGGATTGAAAGTAGGCGGGATGACAGGCCCGCTGCCAACCTGTGCCCCCTCGCCCCTCCCGTCGCTCCCGCGGGACTTCCACGGAACATCGCCTCATCCAAGCCCGACCTCCTTCAAAAACCCAGCCAGCAGACCGGAACAAAGCGCCGCATGCGAAAATGGCAGCCCATGCCTGGCATTCCCGATCACGTGTAGCCGCGATCCCCGCACCTGCGCATGAAAATCCGCTATCACCGGAACCGGAATGAACGGCGACCCGTCCGGATGCAGCAGCATCACCGGCAGCGCCAAACCCGCCAGCCGGTCTGCCAGGTCCGCCCCCATCAGCGCCGCCAGCAAGGCCAGCACCGTGCGCGGACACGCCGTCGCCTGTTGCGCCTCGAACCACCGCCACTGCTCGTCCGAAATCGCGCCGGGATGAAACCGTCCCGCCATCATATGCGCCGACCATCCGTCCATGCCGCGGGTGTCGATTATCTCCCGCCAGTGCTGCACCGACTGGATGGAAGCCCCAACATGCGCCCCGTTGCTCACCGTCAGGCTGCATACCCGTTCCGGCGCCCACAGAGCAGCCGCCAGCACGATCGTGCCGCCGATTGATTCCCCCACCAGATGCGCCCGCTCCACCCCGGCCGAATCCATCACCGCGAACAGATCGGCGGCCAGCCGCTCCATATCCAGCCCCGCGCCATCCGATGGCGCGGAACCGCCATGCCCGCGCATATCGAACCGCAGCACCCGGTAGCGCCCGATCAGCGCCGGCAACCAGTCATCGAACACGTGCCTGTTCGCCCCGATGCCGTGATGCACCACGACGACCTCCGGCTCCGTCACCCAGGGCGGCGTCAGGTCGGCCATCGACCAATCCAATGTCCCGCCCGGAACTGTCAGCATCGCCATCCCGCATTCCTCCCAGCACGCTCTGTCCGGCATTCTGCCACAAGGCGATTGCCACGCCCCGCGACGCCTCTATGATCCGCACCAAGAATCAAAACATGACAAGCGACAAATTTCTGGGGGAGGAAAGCAAATGAACGACCCAATCATCGGCCGTGCCATCCAAGGCGCCACGCCAACCCGTCGCGGCATCATCCGCGCCGCCGGCGGCCTTGCCGGCATTCTTGCTACCGGCCGTGCTCCGGCCTTCGCCCAGGCCCAGCCCCAGAAAATGATCGTCGCCCATGTCAATCCGGTGCCCGAAACCGGTGCCGTGGCGATGGACTGGTTCGCCAAGGCGATCACCGAGCGCTCCAAGGGTGAGCTTCCCACCGAGTTCCAGGGAGGCACGCTGCTGAACAAGGAGATCGACATCATCAACGGCGTGAAGTCCGGCAACATCGCCATGGGCACCCCCGCCGGCGCCGCCGCCACGCTGTTCCCGGAAATGGGTGCCTTCCTGGTTTCCTACCTCATCAGCAGCTACGGCCAGGCCTACAAGATCCTGAACGGCCAGGTCGGCGACCGTCTGGACAAGCTGTTCCAGGAAAAATACGGCGTGAAGGTGATCTATTACTTCGACTACGGCTTCCGCCATTTCTGGAACAACAAGCGCCCGATCGAAACGCCCAAGGATCTGCGCGGCCTGAAGTTCCGCGTCCAGCCATCGAAGGTCTTCGCCGATTGCGTCAACGGCCTCGGCGCCGTGGCCGTGCCGCTCGGCTGGGCCGAGGTCATGACCGCCGCCCAGCAGGGCGTCATCGACGGCGCCGACCTGCCGGTCGCCAACATGGTCCCGCTGAAGGCCTACGAGGTCTCCAAATACTTCTCCCTTACCTATCATAACTACGGTGCCACCCTGGTCGCCATGAATCTCGGCATGTGGAACGCGCTGCGCCCCGAACAGCAGAAAATGATGCTGGACACCGGCCGCGAGGCCCAGGGCGTCGTCCGCAAGATCACCGAGGACGTGGACAGTCTGGCCTCCGCCAAGACACTGCTCGACCCCAGGGGCATGACCGTCAACGCCCCCGATCTGGGCCCATTCAAGAAGATCGCCCAGGAAAAGATCTGGCCGGGATTCCAGAAGCAATATGGCGCGCTGTGGGACGAGATCGTGGCCGCCGCCTGATCATGCGGTCCTTCGTCCACGCCGCACCGCGTTTCATCCTAGGCGCCCTCGTGCTGTTCGCCATCGGCGTCATGCTGTGCGGCGTGTTCCTGCGCTACGTCATGCTACCGATCACCGACTGGCTGGATGTCGATCCGTTCAACTTCTTCTGGGTGGAGGAAGTGGGCGAATTGACCCTTACATGGCTGACCATGATCGGCGCCGCCATCGGCGTGGCCGAGCGCAGCCACTTCACCCTTAACATCCTGGTCCACCGCCTGCCGCCCGCCTGGCGGCACGGCGTGCATGTGTTCAACCACCTGCTGATCGCTGCCTTCGGCGGGTTGGTGGCCTGGATCTGCTTCAAGCTGGCCATGCTAAACTTCCCCCTCACCTCCCCCGCGTTGGAACTCAGCTTAGGCCTGTTCTACATCTCGGCCACCGTCGGCGGCATCCTGATGGTCCTGTATGCCCTGGACAGCGCCCGCCACCCCGAACAGCCCGAACACACCTTCGCCGACGTCAGGGAATAGACCGTGATCCTCACCGCCATGGGCCTGGTGTTTATCGGCACCCTGCTGCTCTCGCTGCCCATCGTCTTTTCGCTCGGCGCCGCCGCTATCACCGGCCTGCTCGTCGGCGGCTACCCCTTACAGCAACTCGGCTCCACCTTGGTTGGCGCGTCGCAAAGCTGGGTGCTGCTCGCCATTCCCTCCTTCGTCTTCGCCGGCAGCATCATGGAACGCTGCGGCATGTCGAACGCGCTGGTGGAACTCGCCCGCGCCATGGTCGGCTGGCTGCGCGGCGGCCTCGGCATGTCGGTGATCGTCGTCTCCTACTTCTTCTCCGACATCTGCGGCTCGAAGATGGCCGAGGTCTCCGCCCTCGGCTCCGCCCTGGTCCCGCCGCTGAAGCGCGCCGGCTACCGCGCGGAGGACGCCGCCTCGCTGATCTCCGCCGGCACCGCCATGGGCATGCTGGTGCCGCCGGCGATCTTCATGATCGTGATTTCCGCCGTAACCAACCAGTCCGCCGTCACGCTGTTTCTGGCCGGTTTCATCCCCGCCGCCGTCATCGGCGCCTGCCTGTGCGTGCTGGTGCTGGTGCAGGCGCATATCATGGGCTGGCCGAAGGACAGCCGCCTCAGCCTGCGCCGCCTGCTGCACGCATCGCGCGAAGCCGCGGTGCCGATGGTGATACCGCTGGTCATCCTCGGTGGCTTCTACATGGGTGCCTTCACCGCTACGGAAGCTGGCGCCATCGTTGCGTTCTACTCGCTGCTGGCCGCCAAGCTCTATTACCGCAACGTCTCCTGGCGGGACATTGCCCACATCGCCTACGAAAGCGGTGTCACCACGGCATCGGTGGTATTCCTGCTGGCCGTCGCCACCGTGTTTCAGTACCTGCTCGGCGTCTCCGGCGTGCCCGCCATGCTCGGCAACATCCTCGCCCCGCTGGAGGTCCAACAATGGACCTTCCTGCTCGGCGTGGCGCTGATGACCATGCTGTTCGGCATGGTGCTGGAAGGTCTGCCGGCCGCCGTGGTGCTGATCCCCGTGGTGTTCCCGATCGCGGTCAAGATCGGCGTCCACCCGATCCATTTCGACATCGTGCAAACCGCCGCCGTCGGCATCGGCCTGTTCCTGCCGCCGATGGGTGTGGGTTTGCTCATGGCTCTGAAATTCGCCGGCGTCGGCGTCTTTCAGCACATGAAATACTACTGGCCGTACCTGATCGCGCTGATGGTAGGCCTGATGCTGATCATCACCATCCCCGAACTGTCCCTGATGCTGCCGCGCAGCGCCGGGCTGATAAAATAGGCGCCGGGTTCAGGCTCCCTCAGCCGGCGGCAGCCTTGTGCCGTATCCCAACCGTGCGCCCGATCTGCGGCACCCGCGGCAGGTCCCTGTGCGCTTCCATCAAGGCCTCCAGCCGTTTCAGGGTCTCCGCCCCGAACGGCGTCATCCGGCGCACCGACATGTCGATATGCGCCGTGATCAACTCGCTGGTGGACGCCAGATAGCCCTGCTCCACGTGATACATCTCGTGAAAGTAATGCAGCCGCTTGCTGTCGAAATCCAGCAGCCGCGTCGCGAACTCCAGCACGTCGCCCTCCTTCACCTCCCGGTCGTAGGTGATATGGCCTTCCAGCGTGAAGGTGGAGCAGTTGGTGCGCTTCATATAGCCCTCGCCGATGCCGAGATGCTCGAAGAACACCGTCGTCGCGTCGTCGAAGGCCAGCATGTAGTAGGCCACGTTCATATGGCCGTTGAAGTCGATCCATTCGGGCCGGACGATGCCGCGGGACAGGCGAAGGGGTGCATGTGTCATGCGCGCTTGATAGCCGCCCACGGCCGGCCCGTGAAGCCGGTGGCGCTTCTATTGTAGCCCCAACCGCATCTGCGCCATGCTGCCGGTTCGACAACCTTCCGCGCGACAACGGCCACAAAGGCCGTATTAGAACACACCGTCAGGGAAACCGAATTCATGCGTCCATTCGCGATATACCGCCGGGCATTCGCCTCGGCTCTGCTGCTGGCGGGAATTCTCTCCGCCACCCCGGCCCTCGCCCAGAAGAAATACTCCACCGGCGCCAACGACACGGAAATCAAGATCGGCAACACCATGCCCTATTCGGGCAACGCCTCCGCCTACGGCGCCAACGGCCGTTCCGAAGCCGCCTATTTCCGCATGATCAACGACCAGGGCGGCATCAACGGCCGGATGATCAACTTCATCTCCCTCGATGACGGCTATTCGCCGCCGAAGACCATGGAACTCACCCGCCAGATGGTCGAGCGCGACGGTGTGCTGCTGATGTTCGCCGCTCTGGGCACCGCGCCGAACACCGCCGTGCAGAAATACCTGAACCAGAAGAAGGTCCCGCAACTGTTCGTCGGCACCGGCGCCTCCAAATGGGGCGACCCCAAGAACTTCCCATGGACGATGGGCCTGATCCCCGACTACCACGGCGAGGGCTATGTCTACGCCAAGCACATCCTGAAAACCGTCAAGGATCCGAAGATCGCCGTCCTGCGCCAGAACGACGATGTCGGCGTGGACTACCTCACCGGCTTCCGTGAAGGCCTGGGCGACCAGGCCGACAAGTTGATCGTGATGGTCGCCACCTACGAGGTCACCGACCCCACGGTGGACAGCCAGATGCTGCAGCTGAAGAACACCGGCGCCAACGTGTTCTTCAACATCACCACACCCAAATTCGCCGCCCAGGCGATCAAGAAGGCCGCCGAGATCAACTGGAAGCCAACACAATATCTGGTCAACGTGTCCGCCTCCATCGGCGCGGTCATCCGCCCCGCCGGCGTGGAGAATTCCGAGGGGATCATCACCGCCCTCTATCTGAAAGACGTCACCGACCCGAAATGGGACAATTCGCCGGATATCGTAACTGCCCAGGTAGTCGATCGCTGATCGACGGTTGACACGCGAGTCGCGGCATGAGTCAAGCTTCCCATGTCGTTGCCGCCGCCCGATTCCCAATCTGGTTCCGATGCGGGCGCGCCGTCCGGCGAAGCCGCGACG
>CAINEA010000177.1 GCA_903847525.1 uncultured Acetobacteraceae bacterium
CCAAATGACCGTCCCGCTGGCATCCGTGGCGGAAACCTGCAGGATGCCGTTCTCTCCCGCCTCGACATTGCGGCGAAGGTCCTTGAGCAGCGACTGGAATCCTTGCGAATTACCTTCCAGATAGGCCCCGCTGATCATATCGGCCCGCTGGTGGAGCCAATGTATATGCCGTATCGAATCATCGAAATATACTTCGAGTAGCCGGTGCAGCCGGCCCACGGAGGTGAAGGCCTTTGTCGTGCCTAGTTGTTCAAGCCGCGTGATGCTGTCCATGCTGATGCCCCAGACCAGCCCATTCAGCAGAGCGACTACCAATCCTATTGCTAGGTTCAGCCGATATCTGCGGAGCCAGTTGTGCAAGGCCGGAGACGGCACGAAACGGGTTGTCAATTCGCCGCCGGCACGGGCAGAACAATGGCTGCAAGTGTCCCGCCGCCGGGCCGTGCATCCAGTTCCAGCCGGCCGCCCAGCGCCCGGGCAACCTCCTCGGCGAGCGTCAGCCCAAGCCCGATCCCGCTGCCGCTGGCCTTGGTCAGGGACATATCTCCGGTATGGAAGGGCTTGCGCAGTTCCGCATGTTCCACCGCGTCCATGCCTGGGCCGCTATCGGCAACCTGGAACGCGACCTCGTCTCCGGCCGCCGTCACGACTATGCTGACGGTCTGACCGGCCGAGCCGTGGCGCAGCGCATTCGCCACGATTTCGTTCAAGCCGATCAGCAGCAGTTCACGGTCGGTGCTTATCATAAGGCCAGGCGGGCATGTGGCTGTGATGCTTTGCCCTCGCTCTTTCGCTTCGCCATCATGGCGGCGCCGCAGCTCGGCCAGAATAGCCTCAACCGCCACCGTCCGCAGCGGCCCGGGGGCATCCCTGGCCTGAAGAGAGGCCACCTGAAGCATGGTTCCGATCACTTGGGTCAACCGCATGCCGGCCTGGCGGATCAGTCCGCCGTATTCCGCCAGCTGCGCGGGCGGAATGTCACCGGCGTTCTCCTCGATGAGTTCGCCCAGCCCAACCAACGGCACCAGCGGGTTACGCAGTTCGTCATTGATGACCCGAAGCACGGCGGCGCCGGTCCGTTCCCCAGAGCTTGGCAACCTCTGGGCGACCTCACTGGCTCGTTTGGCCAAGGCCGCCACGTCATCGGCTTGTTGGGCCAAGGGGCTATTCTTGCCGACGTATTCGGCCACGGAGCTAGCCGCGACCTGCAGTTGCTCTAAGGCCTCGCGGGTTTCGGCATCTTTCTTTCGCCGCGTAATGGCGGCGGCATGGGCACGGTGAACGGCCGCTTCCAAATCGCCGAACTTCACGGGCTTAGGGAAGAAGTCGAAAACCTGCGCGCGCAAGGCTTCCACCGCTATGCTCATGGTCGCATGACCGGTCATGATCACCACTTCGACAGCGGTTGCCTCCGTGGTACGCGCATACAGATCCCGCGCAAAGGCTAGCCCGTCCCGCCCCGGCATCCGCACGTCGCTCAGTATGACCGTGATCGCTCCCTCTGGGGCCGCCTTCAATTTCCGAAATGCCTCGGCAGCACTGTCTGCCGCTGTTGCGTCAATGCCCTTTCGCGCCAGGAATTCCATGATTTCCGCGACGATGAATGGCTCATCATCCACGACAAGCACATGCTCCTTCGCTGAGACCGTTTCGGAGCGTCGCTTTTCGGTCATTTTATGTAATACTCATAGGGTTACTTCCGGATTCGCACCACAAGGTCGCGTTACGAATTCCACATTCTTTCTAAGGTCGACTTATGTATACAAGGTCAGCCAAAAACTAAACAAAATTAAGGTTGACGTATTTCACCGGTCGATGACAAGAGTGATCTCACAAAATAGTGATTGAAGGGGCAAGTCTCAATGGGCCACGATGGGAGCGTAACTGTCTGCCTAGTAGAAGACGATGCGGAGTTTGCCAAGGAGCTCATCCAGTTTCTTAGGGTATATGGCATACAGGCGGTCTGGCTTAAAACCCTCGATGAACTGCAGGCGCGGGTGTCCGTTCTGCAGCCTGATGCGCTGTTGCTGGATCAGTTCGTTGGGGGGCAGGATGCGGTAACTAGGATCGGCAGTCTGCGCGGGTCCTATTCCGGTGGGATCATGGTACTCACGGGCAACGTGGATGTTCTCGATCGAATCATCGCGCTGGAGACCGGCGCCGACGATTTTGTGTCCAAGTTGCTTGGACCGCGGGAAATCCTTGCCCGGCTGAGGGCCGTAATGCGCCGTTCCAATCAAGCTGTGGAACCTGCGTCGCGGTTGCGCGGCTCTGCGTTGGGGCCATGGCAGATCAATCCGGCCAAGCACGAGTTGTACGCCCCGGACGGAACTCTGGTGCGGATGTCCGTGACCGAGTTCCGTGCGCTGATGGTGTTGGTCGATAACAGTCTCTCCGCGGTGTCCCGCGAGACCTTGTGCCTAGCCGTCTACAAGCGGCCGCACTCCACATTGGACCGTTCGGTCGACAATTTGCTGTCGCGGATTCGCAAGATGATCGAAGTTCACACCGATGGCATACCGGTCATCCGCGCGATACGCGGCGTTGGCTACATGTTTACGGGTCTGGATCTCCAGTATCCTTCAAAAAAACGGCAGCCAGGGGAGAATGATAGCGATATGCCGGCGCAACCGCTGGCCGCAGGGTAAGCAGGGCACCAGATCGGGCAGCCCAACCTACCTGGACACATGCCATGACACCCTGCCGGCCCGCCTGAGCCGATCACGGGGTAGCCTCCATCCGGCCCGTCTGTCCATCGGACATGATGAAGATCTCATGTTGAGGCAAGTAAAGATCCATCCGCAGCGGATGACAAACCTCATTGGTCCGCTATTGTCGTTGTATTAGGAAGTCAATTTCTTACATGTTTTTGCCGATAATTTGCGTCACACTCCCTAATTGGAAGAGACCGGCGAAATTCAATCGGTCGATTATTGAAGGGGGCGCTCATGGTCTTCACTGACACAGATAGAACTTGCTCCAATATACCGTCGGCATCCTTCGATGGTCCGATCTACCAGGATGATGATCTTACGCGGGATCAGGCGTCGATCGTCCCGGCCACGCAGCCGGAGAGACGCCTGCCCCTGCGGATGGCCCTCTTGCTGATCGTCATACTCGCGCTTCTGGCATGGGTTCCGGTCGCGTGGCTGTCCGTCGTGCTCTGGGCATATATTTCCTGAACCAATCCAATGGCGAGGGTCCACGGATTATCGGCTTCCGCAGTACTCCAGGCTACCCGCTGGCGGTTGAACAACGACCGGGAACGGGGCCTGTCCCCCGATCGCGGACATGCCGGATAACCCTGCGCACAGATGCCGGTACGGACCCAACCGGAGCGGCGGCCACACACTTCCGCATACTGCCCCACATGCTGCGAAGGAGACGCTCAACAATTACCACGTCATTCGGATGACCTCGGGTTGATGGTGTAGTTCCACTCCGGATGCCACGGATCGGTGGTGATGTTGAGAGTCGCCTTCTCCTCGTCGGTGACGCGGATGGCCTTGGGATAGCTGCCTTCATCCAGTTCGCAGCGCACCGTCAGGCCGGTCTTCGTGGTGGTGGCGGCATGAGATCGACGACGGCGAGGCGACTGACCAGTGGCTTGCCGCGCCAGTTCTGAGTGATGTGGCAGAACATGCGATACTCGATCTTGTTCCATTTCGATGTTCCGGGCGGAAAATGGCACACCTGCAGGATCAGTCCGGTCTCGTCGGCGAGTTTCTGTAATTCCAGCTTCCACAGCGGCACCCGCGACCCGTTCGAGCCGCCGCCATCGGCGGTGATCAGCAGCCGCTCCGCGTTGGCGTAACGGCCACGCCCAACAACGTCATACCAACGATGGATCGCGTTTACGGCGAAAGCCGCCGTGTCGTGATCAATCCCGACACTGACCCAGCCTGCGTTCGCGGCAATGTCGTAGATACCGTATGGCGCCACCTTGCCAAGCTCCGGATCGACGAAGTCATGCATGCGCACCGTGTCGAGACAGCCGGCGGCACGGTCGTCGCTACCGCCGTTCTTGTCGTCTCCAATCAATTCCGTCCTTCTTCTTGGTATCAACGGAAATCACCGGTTGACCAGCCGCCTGACACGCCGTGACCTGGCAGTTGATATGCTGGAATTGCCCATCCCGGTCGGGATGGTGACTGCCTTCCTTCGTCTTGCGATCGACTTGGCGGGAATAGCCCAGGGCAATCAGCATCTTGCCAACCGTGTTGGCGCTGACGGCATGGTTCATCGCGCGCAGCGCCGCCGTCAGCTTCTCCCGGCTCTTGGACACCCACAGCAGAGGCCGCATCGGCTCGCCCATCGTCGCCGGCTCCACCAACCGGCGCAGGTCCTCGAGAAGCGTCGGGTCCGACGTGCTGCGAAACGGCCCGCCAGCGCCCTTGCGCAGGACCAAACCCGCGGGCAACGACGCCTCCAACAGTTCCTTCGCGCCGCGAAGGATCGTGCTGCGCGCAACACCCGTCGTTCGCCAGACAGCGGCCGTGCCGCCGTAGCCGGCCGCCGCCTTCTCCGCCGCCACAAACAACCGGCGGCCTCGCTCATCCAACTGATTCTTGACCGCCGCATACCGCGCGCGGATTGCGCTTTCGTCCACCATGCCCGAAACGTAGCCGCAACGCGGCCAAACCGGAATCCGCCGTCAGAAAAAACCCGAGCCCGAATCGCTTATTCCTGCGGGACTCCTAAGTGCCGGCTCCAATACGGTCGCCTCATCCGCGCCGCTGCACAGATAACCGGTCAGCGCGCCTGTGCGCCCCAACCGGAGTCCAGCGGGGGAGGGGACCAGGGGCCGCGCCGGCCCGTCGAGAAAGGATCCTGCGAATCGGGCTATGAACCATCACATCCGGCACTTTCGTCGAGTGGCGCCCGGCATGATTTTTGGCTGCCAGCGCTAAATCACATCGGCGAGGCGGCAAGCCGTGGATTACTCGATCGCTATATCAACAATATTATAAACATACATTCGATGACGTTACTCCTGCATTCTATTGCTGTTCGGGAAGAGGGTCGATTCTCCGACATATCGGACAATTGTCATGGGCACGCCTACAATAGATTACAACAAGGGGGGTTTTCAACAGCCTTAATTATGTTAAACACCGCTCACCGATAAAATACCTTAACCGGTGTGTTCTTCGAACTTTAGATGATCTCAATTACTTTGGGGCGGCGAGCATAAGCAGTGCAGCCACTCCTAAAGGGGGCGTGATGGATAAATCACTGAATAAGCTGCAGGCTGAATGGACGCCGCGCCGAATTGTTTTCTTCGTCGTGGCAGCATTGGTGGCCGCGGCGCCGGAGGCCCGCGCCAACGAACTGGGCGGCAACATCGGCTGGCAGTTCCCGGATCCGGCCCAGCTCGTGGCGAACGTCGCCGCTGCGGACATGATCAACAAGTATACCGGCGGCTACTACAAGCCGGCCAACTTCACCTATAACACCTACAACAACACATCCGCCGGCAATTCGACCAACTGCAACCTCTACGCCAGTACCGTTGGCAATGCGGGCACCGCCGGCGCCACGGCCACGACATCCTCTCCCGTCGTGACGGCCTACCCGACCAACCTCGCCAGCTCGACCGGCAATGCCGCCCAGGGCGGCTCCTATCCGTTGAACGCCACCCAGGGCAATTCCGGCAGCAGCGTCGGCTCCACCGTCTCCGGCGCCAACACCTCCGCCAATGTCGGCACGCTCAATGCCGGCTACGGCCAGACCTCGCAGGTGCTGAATTCAACCCAGGGCAATTCCGGCAGTTCCATGGGCGCCTCGGTCAATGGCAGCTCGGCCTGCTCCGGGGTTGGCGCCGCGACCAACGGCGGAACGGTCGGCACGGCGGCTAACACCACCGGTGGGTTTGGGCGGGGCAAATAAGTCGATGCTTACCACCCTGAGGCGCCATTCCTTCGCGCCAATCGTTCTGGTGGCTGCTAGCTTTATGCTGTCAGGCTGCGCCGGGTTCACCTTCCGCAAACCTGGCCCAGACTCCGCCCAAATGATTGTCGGCCCGTCAGTTACCAACAACAGCACCCTGCTGGAAAATACCTTCGCCTGCTACCGCTCCGCGCTGCTGGCCGCCGAAAGCGCATCGGGCGGCGGGAAGATCGACCCATTGTCCGTCAGCGTCGGCGAAGTGCGCGACTACACCGGCAAATCCAGCATCAACGAGGGTATGTACATCACCCAGGGCGGCGCGCTCATGGTGATGTCGGCGCTTGGGCATCTCAGCCCCTCGGTGCGCATTCATGAGCGGTTCGACCCGCGCATCGCCGAACTTGAATTGATCTACGGCGACAAGCGCCAGCTCGGGGACGGCCAGATGTACGGCGTCCCGGGCAACGGCGGCCTGCAGCGCGTGCCGTGGACGCCGTATTTCGGCGGCACGATCATGAGCTCGCGCTATTTCATCGTCGGCGGCATCACCGAGGTGAACTGGAACATCCAGTCCGGCGGCATCCAGGCCTATATCAACCAGATCGGCCCGGCCGCGCGCGTGTTCACCGCCAACATCGCCGCCGATCTGCGCATCGTCGATACCAAGAGCCTCGTCGTCCTTCACGCCGTGTCCCTGCAGAAGCAGGTCACCGGGCACGAGGTGGAAGCCAACATCTTCAATTTCTACAACAACCGGCTGTTCGACATCAGCGCCGGTACCAAGAGCCAGGAACCCATCCAGCTCGCGGTGCGCACCACCCTGGAACTGGGCGTGCTGGAGCTGCTGCAATCGGTTTCCGGCGTGCCGTTCGCGCCCTGCCTCACCCCCGCGGTGGAAGCCGGCATCGTCAGCCCCGACTACAACCCGTCCGACATCCTGCCGGCCAGCCCGACGGAGCGTCCGCCGGTGCAGCCCGTGCCGCTTTCCAGCGACGCGATGTCTCCGCAGAACCAGGCGGGACCGCGTGGCGCACGGCCGCCGCGTCCGCTGGCCATGATCCCGCGCGGCTCTCAGCCTTCCGGCGCGGACATGCGTGCCCCGGTGCCCGCCTTCCTGCAGCCTCCCACCGGCCTGCCCGCACCCGGCTCGCTCAGCCTGCCGTCCGGCGGCATCTCCGGCCCCGCCCAGGCGCCGACGATCACCACGCCCGGCCAGACCTGGCCGGATCCCCAGGGCTCGCCGCGCTCGGGTGACGCGCCGAACGCCACGCCGGTCGGGTCCGTCCCGTCCGATGGCGCTGTCCCCACCTCCTCCAGCACGCGGCCGGTCGCGCCGCTCGGGGCTGCTCAGCCTGGCACCGATCCCGCTTCTTCCCCTGCGGCGCGTCCGATCACGCCACTCGGGGCCGCCGCGCCGGCCGGCGATCCTGCTTCCCCGGCCCCGGCCGACCCGGCGCGCCCGATCACGCCGCTGGGTGCCGCCCAGCCGGCGGCCGACCCGCCGCCCGCCGCGCCCGCCCCGGCATCCTCGCCTCCCAGGCCCGTCCAGGTGCTCGGCAGCGCCGACGCTCCGCGTGCCCATAGATCCCGCCATAGCCATCCTCCCAACTTGGATGGTCATCAGGGTCGCCTGACCCGCCTTGAGCCGGCCGCTAAGGGCAAATCCGGTTCCTCGACCCTTGTCTTGTCTGCCGCCCAATAACCGTTCCGCCTACGCTTTTTCTTTTTGTGAAAGGTCATCGTATGTCGTCCAAGAACACGCTTCTCGCCGGCGCTTCCGGCATCGCCCTTGCGGTCCTCGGCCTGCCCGGCGCCGCCCATGCGGGCCTCTCCCCGTATGGTGCCTTCACCTTCGGCTACACGGGTGCGACGATCGACCCGACCTCCACGATCACCCCGCCGCTCGCCGGCGCGGTCGGCGCGCTGTCCTCGCAGATCAACAGCCAGCTGAACCTCGACGCCTCGGTCTTGGGCACTACATTCAAAATCGATGCCGGCAGCGTCGCGAGCGCCAGCCCCGCCGATGTGAACAGCAACGCCGTGCAGGCGATTTCCGTGAACAACCAGTTCACCGGCTCCACCGGCAGCTCCACCTACGCGGTCAACCCGGCCAACATCCCCACCGGCGGCGCGGCGGTGCTCGGCACCTCGCAGCTCAACACCTCGATGGCCTCTCAGTCGGCCACCCTCGGCGCGATGGGAGTCCCGGGCTCCACCACCTCTGTTTCGACGACCACGACGATCCCGGCGGCTACCAACACTGGCACCCTCAGCCTAACCTACAGCTCCGTCACGGGCAGTTACACCGTTTCGAACAGCACGGGCCTGCAGTCGGGCAATTACGCCAATGGTAAAGTCCTGACCTGGGCTGAGGTTCAGGCCCTTGCTGCCCAGAGCTATATTCCATATTCCGGCTTCGGCTATGATACCGGTCTCTTGAGCTTTAATTCTGGCCAGGACAATTCGCTTGCGGTTAACGGTCAAGCCTCCTCCACCACCTCCTGGAGCACCAGCACCACCGGCGGCACCCCAGGTGCCGGCAACTCCGCCACCTTCACCGCCGCGTCCAACTTCGCCGGCGCCTCGGTCAACCTCAATAACAACAGCTTCGTCGCCCGCGCCATCGGCAACACCGTCAACAGCGCCATCTCCGGCGCGCTGCCGAACCATTCCATCGCCAGCACCGCCGCCAGCATCGACGTGTCCGGCGTGTCCGTGGTTACCCCGGTCGGCAGCAGCATCACCATGACCGCGCCGATCGCCGTCACCAACGTGCAGCAGAACGTCAACCCGGTGCTCGTGGGCACCATCAGCGCGTCGAACATCAACTCCATCGTTAGCGCCTCCTTCAACGGTGTGAACCCCGGCTCCAGCGGTACAACTACCTCCGGCTATCTGAACGGCACGGTCAGCACCAGCGTCAACACCATCTCCGCCTCGGCCTCCGGCAACCTCTCCTCCCTGAACAACAGCATCCTGCCCGGCGGCAGCCCGGTCCTGTCCGGCGGCCTGGGGGTGATGAACGCCCAGGGCAACCAGGTCTCTGGCACCAGCACCCTGACGGTTTCAGCAGATATCATGAATCCGACGCTCTATGTCCAGGCCTTCGACGGCACGTCCGGCTCCTCCGGCTCGCTCACCACGCTGACCAACGCCAACGCCGTGCTGAACGCCAACACCATCAGCAGCCGGGTGACGATGAACGATGCCAC
>CAINEA010000178.1 GCA_903847525.1 uncultured Acetobacteraceae bacterium
GCGATCATGCCGCTGAACACCGACAGCCCCAAGGAGATGCGTGCGTTGGCGCCCGCACCCGTCGCCAGCACCAGCGGCAACACGCCGAGAATGAAGGCGAACGAGGTCATTAGGATCGGCCGGAACCGCGACCGCGATGCCTCCACTGCCGCATCCAGGATCGGCATACCTTCCGCCCGATGCTCGCGCGCCATTTCCACGATCAAAATGCCGTTCTTCGCCGACAGGGCGATCAGCAGCATCAGCCCGATCTGGGTGTAAAGGTTGTTCGCCAGTCCCAGGCTGGTCAGCGCGATCACCGGCCCCAGCAACGCCAGCGGCACTGCCAGGATCACCGCCAGCGGCAGGATCCAGCTCTCGTACTGCCCAGCCAGGCAAAGATAGACCAGCAAAATCGCCAGCCCGAACACATACAGCAACTGGTTGCCGACGATCTTTTCCTGGTACGACATCGCCGTCCATTCGAACGAGGCATCCTGCGGCAACACCTGCTTGGCGATCGCGGCCAGCTCCGTCATACCCTGGCCAGAGCTGAATCCCGGTGCCGGAGCCCCCACAATCGTCGCCGACGGATACAGGTTGTACAGCCCGATCAACGCGGGTGCCACCACCGGGCCGATGGTCACCAGCGAGCCCAGCGGGATCATCCGCCCATCCGAGCTACGCACATTCAGCAGCAGCAGATCCTCCGGTTTTAAACGAAACCGAGAGTCCGCCTGCACATACACCTGTAACGAAAGGCCGAACTTGTTGAACTGATTGACGTAGGAAGAACCGAGATAGGCGGTCATGGCGGAAAACACGTCCCCCACCGACACGCGCATGGATTCCGCCTGCGCCCGGTCCACCGTCACCTCGACATGCGGCGCATTGGGCCGGAAGGTGGTCATCACATGTTGCAGGCTGGGCTTTTCCTTCGCCTTCTGCACGATTGCATCGGCCATGTCGGAAAGCGCCTGATAATTGAAGCTGCCGCCCAGAAGTTCCACCTGCATCTGCATTCCGCCGGCATTGCCGATGCCCTGGATCGGCGGCGGTACCAGCACCGCTGCCTGGCCATCCGGCAAGGACGCCAGATCGCGCTGCAAACGCTCCAGGATCGAGCGTATATCCTGCCCCTTCTCCTTGCCGCGGATGCTCCAATCCTTCAGCACCACGAAGCTGGTGCCGCCATTGGCCAGGGTGGCGCTGTTATCCAGCAGCGACATGCCGGAGATCGCGATCACCTGATCCACACCGGGCGTCGCCATCGCGATCTGGGAAACCTTGTCCAACGCCGCCGTGGTGCGGCCCAGCGACGCACCGTCCGGCAGTTGCACCGCAACCATCGCGTAGCCCTGGTCGTCGTTCGGGATGAACGCCGTCGGCAGCCGACCGATGCCGTACAAGCCGATCCCCGAAACGATCAGCGCGATGACCACCATCAGCCCGGCCCGGCTCACCATCCGCCCGATCAGCGCGGCGTAGGCGCGCTCCATCGGATTGTAGATCGCATTGAAGCCGCGATAGAACCAGTTGCGCTTTTCCGGCGGCACCATCTCACGCAGCCACAGCGCGCACTGGGTCGGCTTCAGCGTCGCCGCATTAACCGCGCTGATCAGCGCCGTGGCCGCGATCACCAGCGCGAACTGCGCGAACATGCTTCCCGTGAGCCCCGGCAGGAACGCCGCCGGCACGAACACCGACATCAGCACCAGGGTGATCCCGATGATCGGCCCGAACAGCTCGTCCATCGCCTTGATCGCGGCATCGTGGCCGGACATGCCCTTCTCGATATATTTCGACACGCCCTCCACGATCACGATCGCATCGTCCACCACGATGCCGATCGCCAGCACGATACCGAACAGCGTGGACAGGTTCACCGTGAACCCCATCGCCGACATCGCGGCGAAGGTGCCGATGATCGTCACCGGCACCGTGGTCGCCGGTACCAATGTCGCGCGGAAATTCTGCAGGAACACTAAAATCACGATCAGCACCAAAATGCCGGCCTGATAAAGCGTGGTATACACCTCATTGATCGAGGCATTGATGAAGATCGTGGTGTTATAGGGAATGGCGTAGGTCAGCCCCTGCGGAAACCGCTTGGACAGCGCCTCCATCTTGTCCTTCACCGCCTGCGCCACCGCCAGCGAATTGGCCGATGGCGTCTGGTAGATGGCGATGCCGGCGGCAGGCTTGCCGTTCAATTGGAAGATCTGCGCGTAGTTCTGTGAGCCGAGTTCAATCCGCGCCACGTCGCGCAAATGCAGCAGCCGGCCGCCCTCGCTGGTCTGCCCCTTCACGACGATGTCGCCGAACATCTCCGGATTGCTCAGCCGCGACTTCACATCGACGGTGTACTGAAAGTCCTGCGTATCCGGCGCCGGCGGCATGCCGATCTGCCCAGCCGCGACCTCCTGATTCTGCTGCATGATGACCTTGATGATGTCATCCGGCACCAGCCCGTACGACAGCATCTTTTCCGGATCCATCCAGATCCGCATCGAATACTCGCCCGCGCCCATCACCGCCACATTGCCCACACCCGGCAGTCGCGACAATTCGTTGGTCAGGTTGATGGTGGCATAGTTGCTCATGAACAGGCTGTCGTACCGCCCGTCCGGAGAATTGAGGGTAACGAACTCCAGGATCGCCGTGTTCTTCTTCTGGATCGTCACGCCCTGCGCCTGCACCGGCTTGGGCAAAGCGGCCAGCGCGATCTGCACCCGATTCTGCACCAGTACCTGGGCGGTATCCGGATTGGTGCCGATCTCGAACGTCACCGTCAGCGAATAGCTGCCATCGGCGGCGCTGGTCGACTGCATGTAGATCATGCGATCGACGCCGTTGACCTGGTTCTCGATCGGCAGCGCCACCGTATCGATCACGGTCTGCGCGCTGGCACCCGGGTAGCGCGTGGTAACCGATACCGTCGGCGGCACCACATCGGGATATTCGGAAACCGGCAGCCTGAACACCGAAACCGCACCGAGCAGCACCAGCACCAGGGCCAGCACATTGGCCAGTACCGGCCGCTCGATGAAGAATTTCGACATCATGGGCGAGGTGCCCCCGAACTGCCGGACGGAGGCGTGATGACCGTCAGTTGCGGCACGATCTTATTACCCGGCACCGCGCGCCACAGATCGCCGATCACCACCCGGTCCTCCCGGTTCAGCCCGGACGTGATCACCCGAAGCTCGCCCACCAGTTCGCCGGGCTGCACGCCGCGCCGCTCCACCACGTCATCCTGGTTGACCACCAGCACATAGCGCCCGCTCTGGTCCTCCCCGAGGGCACGGTTCGGGACCAGCAGCGCGCCGGCTACCTGCCGCGGCAGCGGCACGCGGATGCGCAGGAACATGCCTGGCAGCAGTGCGAAATTATGGTTATCCAGGATCCCGCGCAGCATCAGCGTGCCGGTGGACGGATCGATGCCAGGCGCGACATATTCCAGATGGCCGCGATAGGGAAAACCGGACTCATTCGCCAGCCCGACCTCGACCGGCACCTTGTACAGCGTCGCCAGCGACAGGGCGGCATTGTCGAACTTGGTGCGAATGCGCTGCAGATCCTGTTCGTTCAGGTTCGCGACCGCATAGATCGGATCGAGCTGGGTGATCTCCGCCAGCACCGTGGGCTGCCCCGGCCCGCCGACCACGTTGAACGGATCGACCAGATGCCGGCTCATCAGGCCATCGAAGGGCGCGGTGATGCTGGTATAGGACATGTTCAGATCTGCCAGCGCCACCTGCGCCTTGGCAGACGCCAGATTCGCCTCCGCCGCGGCCTTCTGGAACACCCAGTTATCCACCTCGATCTGCGTCGCCGCGTCCTTCTTCACCAACGCGGTGTAGCGACCAACCTCGGTCTTGGCATGCAGCAAGGCGGCCTGCTGCAATTGCACCTGGGCCTGGGCCTGCTGCAGCTGCGCCTTGTACTGATCCTGCTGGATGGTGAACAATGGCGTGCCCTTGCGCACCTTCTCCCCATCGGCGAACAGCACCGCCTCCAGGAAGCCCTCCACGCGGGCGAATAGCTTTACGACATTCACCGAAGTGGCGTTGCCGGTAAGCTCCACATATTCGGAAACCGTCTGCACCAGAGGACGCACGACCGGAATGCCCGGGCCAGCTGCTCCCCCGCCCCATGGCTGCGGTGCGGCCGGCTTCCCGGGGGCCTGGGCCCTGCCCTGCCCCGGGATCATCATACCCGACAGAAGGATCGCCGCGATCGCCAGCGCGACCGCACAGCCGCGCCGGCGTATCGCCTGGAGCGGGTTCAAACCATGGGCGAAAAACTTGTTCACGCTGACCTCACCATTCCGGTGCCCGTATGTTCGAATTCACGTCGGTAGCCGACGGCAGGGCCGGCACCGGCGCCTCCGGCGTGCCGGTTGGCGGCAGCAGATCGCCCCAGTTCGTCCGTTCCCGCATCTGCTCGCGATTGGCCCCGCGAACGAATTCCTGTCCCTCGCGCAACTGCCAGCCACCGCCAAGCGAACGATAGATCGTGGTCAACGACGACGCGTAATTGCCATAGGCAACCGCGAGGTTGTTCTCCGCCGTATACAGATTCTGTTCCGCGGTCAGCACCGTGGTGAAGTCGCGGGTCCCCAAACGGTACTGCTCCATCGCGATCCCCAGCGCATTGCTCGCCGCCCGCTCGCTCACGCGCAGATCCACCACCTGCTTGCCGGTCCCGACATAGGCGGCCAGCCCGTCCTCGACCTCACGCTGCGCCCGCAGCACCGATTGCTGGTAGTCGATCAACAGCGATTGCAGCTTGGCGTCCTGCACACGGACATTGTTGGTGATCTGGCCGTAATTCAGCACCGGCCATTGAAACGACGGCCCGAACGAGAAAAAGATCCCCTTGGAACTGAATACATCGTCCAGGCTGGCATGGCCGATATTGCTGCCGACGGTGCCGAAGCTGCCGGTCAGGATGAAGGCCGGATACAGATCCGCCTCGGCCATGCCGATCTGCGCGCTCTGCGCCACGGCGCGCAATTCGGCGGCACGCAGGTCCGGCCGACGGCGCACCATGTCGGCGGGAATGCCCACCGCCACCTGCGCCGGCGGCGCCGGGATCACCGGCTTGAACCCCGGCGGGCCGGCCAGCATCGCATCCAAAGTTTCCGGCGGCATGCCCAGCAGCACTCGCAAGGCGTTCTTGCCCTGGTCCAACTGGCTCGTCAGCTGCGGGATCGTCGCCTGCGTCGCCGCCAGCACGTTCTCCGCCTGGTACACGTCGAGCTTCGTCGACGTGCCGCCCTCGAAACGCGCGCGCGCGATGGCCAGCGCCTTGCGCTGGCGAACAACGTTCGCCTGCGCGATCGCGATCTGGCGTTCCAGGGTGCGGATGCCAATATAGCTGCTGGCGACATCGCCGATCAGCGTGACCAGCACATCGTCGTACGAGGCGATGGACGCCAGATAGGTCGCATCGGCGGTCTCGATGCCGCGGCGGAACTTGCCCCAGAAATCCAGCTCCCAGGCGACCTGGGCACTCAGCGAGGAGCGCCAGAAATTCCCGAGATTGCCGGTCGGGTTCCCCGTCGGATCCGTCGAGGACGCCTGGTTATACGCAACCCCGGCACCCAGCTGCTGGGTCTGCGGAAAGAACTCGCCGATCGCCACGCCCAGCTGCGCACGCGCCGCCAGCACCCGCGTGCCGGCCGACATCAGGGTCAGGTTCTGATCGTACGCGGTCCGCACCAACCGATCGAGCACCGGGTCGTGATACACCGACCACCAATCCCGCTCCAACGGTGCATCCTGGCGAACGGCATGTTCGTGCGCCTGCAGCCAGGCGGCAGAAACCGGCTTGGAGGGCGCGCTAAAATCCGGTCCAACCATACATCCCGCTAGCAGGAACGCGGCGCCCGCTAAGACAGCCCATGGAATTACCCCGGGCTGGGTTCCACAGGCATCGCCGGTGGTTGGCACATCCGACGACAACGAATCGGTCCCCTTATCACGGCAAACGCCATTTTCAGTTATACTTACTGGCCAATCCCCGACCGCACAACAAGTAATACATGCAGCGGTTAGCTGAAATCGATCGTCAGATACGTAACGAATAGGTACTTGAAATGACCTGCATTGCCAAGACGCATGTCAGGTCACCGCCCTGCCCCCATACGGGAGCAGGGCAGATGACGGGATCGTTTACTCCATGAACCAGCCATGGCTGACAACCAGCGATTGCCCGGTCATCGCATTGGTTTCAGCACCGGCAAAGAACAACACCGCGGAAGCCACGTCATCCGTGGTGGTGAACTCCCCGTCCACCGTCTCGCGCAGCATGACGTTCTTGATCACGTCCGCCTCGGAAATACCCAGTTCCTTGGCCTGCTCGGGGATCTGCTTATCCACCAGCGGCGTGCGCACGAAGCCCGGGCACACCACGTTGGAGCGCACGTTGAACTCCGCGCCCTCCTTCGCCACCACCTTGGACAGCCCGATCAGCCCGTGCTTGGCGGTCACATACGGCGCCTTCAGCTTGGACGCCTCCTTGGAATGCACGGAACCCATGTAGACGATGCTGCCGGACTTGGCGGCATACATGTGCTTCAGGCAGGCCTTGGTGGTCAGGAACGCGCCGTCCAGATGGATGGCTAGCAGTTTCTTCCAGTCTGCAAACGGAAAGTCCACGATCGGCTTGACGATCTGGATACCCGCGTTGCTGACCAGGATGTCAATCCGGCCATATTTGGCCATCACGTCGGCCACGCCTTTCTCCACTGCCGCCTCGTCCACCACGTTCATGGCAACGGCGAACGCGTCCGAGCCCTTCGCCTTGATCTCTGCCGCCGTCGCGTTGGCCGCCTCCAGGTTCAGGTCGGCGATCACCGGGATGCCGCCCTCGGCGGCGAAGCGCAGCGCGATCTCCTTGCCGATGCCGCTGGCGGCACCGGTAACAATAGCAACTTTTCCATCGAAACGAGCCATGATGTGGGTCCTCAGGTGG
This sequence comes from uncultured Acetobacteraceae bacterium, assembly GCA_903847525.1. Classification (GTDB taxonomy): domain Bacteria; phylum Pseudomonadota; class Alphaproteobacteria; order Acetobacterales; family Acetobacteraceae; genus PALSA-911. The sequence goes on from CAINEA010000178.1 coordinate 6,961, forward strand.
TGGAAGAAAAAGCGGTCAGGCGTCCTTCAGATAGTCGAACACGACCTCGCCAAGGCCAAGCGTCAGATCCGTGACAAAATGCGATGCGGAAATCACCTCGTGCACTGGCAGCCGGGCGACATCGCACATCGCATGCTCGAACAGTTGCAAGGCCGCGGGGCCGGACCAGGCGCCTTTCACGGTCACATCCTCACAGTAATAGCGCACCAGTTCACAGATGCGCGGCGTGCAGTCCACATGCGGAATGATCTTGATCATGAAGGCGGGCTTGGCCAGGCTCTTCTGGATCGACGCCAGCTCAAGCTCGCGGTGCTTGTAGCCCATCGTCGCGTTCACACACAGCGAGGATCCATAATGCAGCGTGCAGACCAGCGTCTCGTTCTCATGCATGATCTTGGGCGTCGCCAATTTCTTCGGAAAACCCCATATCTCCCGGCCGCCGGCGATCGGCGAGTTGTCGTCCAAATACATCGCATGCACATAGCCGCCTTCCTGCACGGTGCCGTCGGCGGCCGTGAAGCGTACCGGAATAACCTGCCCGGTCTCGGTATAGTCGCCGAACCCGGTGGAATCCGGCATGCGGATGAATTCGTAATTAACGGTATCACCGACCACTTCCAGCGGCTCGGGCACCACCGCGCGCAGCAGCGCCGGGTCGGTACGATAGCTGATGACGACGAATTCGCGGTTGTAGAATTTATAGGGCGGCCTTGGATAGGAAGGATTGTTCAAGGGCATGGCGAAGGCGTTCTTGCGCACGTCTGCAAGGTTCATCGTCTGTGGCTCCGGATCCGCGAGAAGAATATCGACGAAAAGACTATTTCCGTTCCGGGTGGGCAAGATCGAAGACAAACACGCCATCCATCCCCCGCGGCCGCTCCAATACCTGCTTGTAGCTCAGGGTGCGGCTGGCATCGGCGTAGCCGGACGCCCAATGCTCCTCCATGGTCAGGCGGGAGAACTCAAAATCCTTCGACACGCCTTCATACACGCGCGTCCGGTAGATCAGCTGGACGATGTTGAACACCTTCTCATCCGCCGCTTCGGCCAGGATCTTGGCTTCCGGAGTCGCCCGCAGATCATCCGGCAACGCCGACAGCAGCTTGGCCGCGGCACGGCGCAGGATCTGCGCCTTCTTGAAATCGTCGGTCGCGGCGCGTGTCCGGCTGGAGAAACGGATCTCCTTCTGCCGCACGTCCGAATCCGCCAGGGTCCGCGGCATATCGCCGCTCGCACTCCACAGATCCACCTGAAAGGCCAGCGTATCCTGGCGCGGTGAACTGTCGAGCACCCATTCCAACGGCGTGTTGGAAACCAGCCCGCCATCCCAGTAATGCTGCCCGTCGATCTCGGTGGCGGGAAATCCCGGCGGCAGCGACCCGCTGGCCATCACATGCGCCGGCCCGATCTTGTGCGTCGCATTGTCGAAATAGATGAAATTGCCGGTGCGCACATTGGTCGCCCCAACGCTGAAACGGGTTTCTTGTGAGTTGATCCGGTCGAAATCCACCAGGTTTTCCAGCGTCGCCTTCAGCGGCGACACGTCATAATAACTGAGCGCCCCCTCGCTGCCCGATTTCTGCAAGAACGGCGGCACTGTGCGTGGCGTAAAGAAGCCGGGGGCGCCGAACAGCAGGGTGCCGAAGGCACGCGATTGGTTCACCGCCTCATGCAGCCCGTCATTGCGCAGCGGAATACCGGCGAACAAAGAAGCCGGAAGGAACGGATTGGCCCTCGGCGGCGCGGTGACCGTCTCCCAGAACTCCCGCAGCTTCGCCACCCGGTGCTCGGGCGCGTTGCCGGCGATCAGTGCCGAGTTGATCGCACCGATCGAAATGCCAGCCACCCAGTCCGGATGCAGATTGGCCTCCGCGAGGGCCTGGTACACGCCGGCCTGATACGCCCCAAGCGCACCACCGCCCTGCAGCAACAGGGCAATGCGCTCGAATGGCGGTCGCTGGGTCTGTACCGGGGGTTTCTTCTTCGCTGGCAGGGTCACAGACATGGCAAACAACCTTTGGCGACGAGCGGACCCGGATGGGCGCCCGTGTCCTACCAACTACGGCGAGGGATTACCAGCATTTGCCAACTATGCTGCGTTGCAGCGGGATATGAAATGCAACCGACCGTGATCCCGCCCAGGCGCCGCCGGCCTGCGGTATTCGGTTATGCCGAAAGGCCCGCCCTAGGATTTCCGAACCGGCGCATCCGCCTCGTGATGCGGCGTGAGGAAGGCGTCGATCTTGCCGCGAAGCTGCTCCAGCAGCATCTCGGTATTCGGGTCGATCGCCTCGATCGCGGTCAGCACGGTCTGGCAGGCTTCCCGCAAGGTCAGTGGAAAGGCGTCGGCAATTTGCGTGCCCAGCGCGACCTGCAGATGCCCGGCTTCCTCGGGACGCCCGATCTCGTGCAATTGCCGGATGGCAGCTTCGGCCTTCTCTCGGATCTCGTCAGTCATGGCCGTGGTCCTTCCGATCGTGTCGCGGACCTTCTTCTAGCACAGACGGCGCCGGGTAGAACGGGCGGTCGAAAACACGCTCCAAAATGCAAATCGCGCCCCCGTTGCCTCAACGGGGGCGCGATCCGCACGACAATCGTCAAAACGGCGATCAGGCCTTCACAAGCGGGCATCCGCTATCGGCCAGGGGCTTGAACGCCTTGTCGGCCGGGATCACCGCGATCTCCTTGAAGAAGTCCCAGGGATCCTTGGACTCCGCCACGGTCTTGGTCTTCCATACCCGCACATCATGCACGAACTTGCCGTCGGCGCGCACCGTGCCCTGGTAATACGGATCGTTTACCGGCATCAATTTCATCTGCTCGACCACGGCCTTGCCGCTGGCTTTCGCCTTGTCCACGCCGATCGCCGCCGCCGCATTCAGGTAGTGCGTCACGGCCGAATAAATGCCGGCATGGTAGAAATTCGGCTTGGCATTGTGGTACAAAGGCTGAAACCGGTTGGCGAACGCGCGCGACGCGTCGTTCATGTTCCAACTCCACGGCATCGTGGCGATCA
>CAINEA010000179.1 GCA_903847525.1 uncultured Acetobacteraceae bacterium
CCGTCTTTTGGCGCTCTTCTGAAATGCGATTGCCCTGGGAATCCGCTGTCGGCGTTGGAGCAGGTGGTGCGCATCCTCAATCTGCCGCTCGATCCGGGCAAACAGAACCAGTGCGCGCTGATCGGGGCCAATGACCGCGGCTTTATCCCCGGCCTCGCCTGTGCGCTCATGGACGTTTACCCCGCTCCCGACGCCGCCGAACACAGGCTGGAGGAATTGAAGCGGTGGCGGCGGGAGGATTTGTGCCGCATCGTCAATCGTGGCCGGCCGCCCGGCGTCGATATCTTCACCCACCCGACGCCGGACGCGGTTGCCGCCATGGAGCGGGACATCGAAGACGCCGTCGAGACGGTGCGCCAACTCGACGCCAGCGGCAAGCTGATCGTGCTAGGCACAGGCCGCGGCAGGGACGGCGACCCGTCGCTGATCCTGGTGCATGCGCCCGATAAGCTGCGCTACACCCTGCTGGATGCGATCTACCGCTGGCGCTGCGACAAAGGTGGCTCAGCCGACCAAACCTTGAAGGCGCTCGCCGCCGGGTTGGATATCGTCGCGGTGTTCCATGATACGGACAAGCCCGAACGGGTGGTGCAGGTGGAGTTCTCCGGCCACAGGCGCTGGGTCCCCGTCATCGTCGAACTGATCGGCGCTTTGGCCAAACCACCGGTGGAGACAGCGCGCCTGACGCTATTTTCCGGCGGGTCGGATTCGGTGTTCTTCGGCGCCGCCGGCACCGCGCCCGGCGATGCCCGCCTGCTGGAATCCGTGGCCGACACGCTGCTCGACAACCTGCTGATCGGCAACCGCCCGGTACTGGCCTGGCGCACGCATTTCTTCCAGGCGCTACAGATCGAAACCCTGGACCGATGCGGCCTGACCTGGCCCATGGGGGCCGCCGTACTCGAGAAACTCGGCGCGCAGGAGCGCGGCTATTTCATGCCTTTCCTGCATAAATTCATCGCCCCGGAGCCAGCCGCCAACCAGGACGAGGAGCGCAAGCAGGTACGGGGCGACGGTGTGCTGGCCAGCATCGAGCTGCCGGCCGCGCGGCCGCTGCGTCTGGAAGTCCGCTACGACGACGGCACGGCGCCGCAGACGCTGGAAATAGAGGCCATGCGCCTGCATCTGTTCTTCAACCAGACCGTGATGATCGAATGGGAGGTCAGCCAGGACTGCCCTGGTCCGAAAAGCTCCGGCCATATTTGGCGGGACCTTCTGGACAGGCCGCGAAACGAGGCAGCCCCGACCCTGGCGCGCGTGGTGGACTTCAACGCGGCGGCGCGGATGGCGTTCTCCACCTACGCGACAACAGATCCTTCCGCCCGATACCGCATCGCGCTGCTGGAACCACGGGATGACGGCGATGCGGCTGACTGGCGGGAACTCGGGGTGCTGGCCTATGGCTGGGAGGCATCCGCGCCGCCGATCACCGGATGGTTCCTCGCGTTGCTGAACCGCGCGCTGCCAAAGCTCGGCATCCCCCAGACCCAGATCACGCTGTTGTGGGACGACCGGAGCAGGGTACTCTCGTCCGTGGTGGCCGCCGGCGAACAACCGGTGCTTCCCTCTGCGCGGAAGGCGATGGATGTCGTGCTGGCGCGGCTGCAGACCGTCGACCGGTTCGAGACCGGGCACGCATCGGATGCCAGGTTCGCGCGCGCCGAGTTGGCGGCGGGGCTCTATGGCCGCTACCTCGAATGGGGATCTTCCTACGCTGCTTCCTCGCACAGCTTCGTGTTCGTAGGCTATGGCGGCTTTTCGCGGGAGCACATCCATCTGAACCACATGCGCACCATGTACCGGCGCATGTTTCTGCTGGTGATGTTCTATTCGGCGATTCTGTCGGACTACGCGCAGCAACTGACAACGACGGATTTCGAACTTGAGGCGAGCAAGTTCGCGCTGCTGCGGCGCGGCTATCTGAATTTCACCAACCGCTTGTGGTTCCGCCAGGTATCCAGCCAGATTCAAGGAATCGAGCTGTTCAACCTGATGTGGACGCAAAGCTGGATCGAACGGGAGTATCTACAGATCAAGGCGGAGATCGAGCAGTCCGACCAGTTCCGCCGGCTGGAGGCAGATGAACGGCAGGCTCGGTTCGTCAAGGGCGCGTCGATCGTGGGTGTGACGGCCGTGGTGTCGGCGGGCGTGGAGCAGTTTGGATCGATTGGCGCGCGATCGGGCTGGCCGGGTGTGACATGGTGGATCGTGCTGGTGATGTTGTCCGGCCTTGTCTTTGGTGTCCCGTGGCTGGCCGCCTATATGCAGCGGCACCTAAGTGTGCTGAGCCGCAGGGTCACCGCGGCGAGGTCGCGGCATCGCGCGGTTTTTCGCGACAGCATTTGGCCTACCCGGTTGGTGGCTGCCGGACGGGTGGTGCGGTCACTGTTCTCTCGCCGCTAGGACGGGGCGAGCCCCGCCTCTGACACGGACGGATGTTAACGCCGCGAGTCACTGGCAACAATCGCACCCGCCGTCTCACGGTGGGATCAGCGGCTGATCTAATACCATGTGTGGACGGCCCATCGGGTTCAAGTGGCTTGCAAGATGTTAGCCTTGGTTCGAATGCGGTCATGTGTCCGGCCTTTGATGCGAGACCATGCCCGCTGGCCCAGATGGGA
>CAINEA010000180.1 GCA_903847525.1 uncultured Acetobacteraceae bacterium
ATGGTCGGGGCCATCGGCCAGGCTTTCGAGAATGTCGTAGCCCTTCAGCATCCGCGCCACGTCCACCACCACCGGGAACGGATTCCGTTTGCGGATATTGCCCCACATATGCGAGCTGTCGCCGGCCAGCACGACCCAGCCGCGCTTGGTCGGCACGCGGATCGCCTGGATGCCCATCGAATGTCCGCCGATCAGATGCAGGGTCACGCCGGGCGCGATCTCGCTGGTGCCGTTGTGGAATTTCAGCTTGTCGGCATACAGCGCGCGCACCGCGCTCTGCACATCCTCCGCGTCGAACGGCCGGCGCAGGAACGGCAGGCACATGCAGGGCCCGGTGCAATAAGCCATCTCGGCTTCCTGGATATGGAAATTGGCCTTTGGGAAGTATTCCATGCCGCCGGCATGGTCCCAGTGCATATGGGTCAGCACCACGTCCGGCACTTCCGACGGTTCTACGCCGACCATACGCAGTGCCTCATCGACCGGGCGGATCAGTTCGCGCCCGCGGCGTTGGGCGGATGCCGGGTTGAAGCCGGTGTCCATGACGATGGTGCGTCCGCCGCCGCGGATGGTGAATACCAGGAAGTCCAGCTTGGCCGGCGCCATGTGGTCGTCCGGCATCAGGTAGTTTTGCGCCTGGATGCGGCCATCGAAGATGCCGTAGCGCAAGGCCAGAATCTCGTACGTAACGGCAGGCATGTCGCTCATTGCTCGTTTTCCCCTGGTTCGTTGGGAGCCAGTCAACCGCTTGCCGTCCCTGGTGGCAATCTCTACGGTCCGGCCAGTCCAAACGCCCGCCAATACGGAGGAAATAATCCCATGGCCGACCGCCCCGAATTTTCCAGCGACCTGTTCAAGAAGGGCCTGCAGGTCCGCCGCGAAGTGCTCGGCGACGAGTATGTGAACAAGTCCATCGCCGCCGCGACCGACTTCAACGCCGCCCTGCAGCAGCAGGCCACCGAAAGCGCCTGGGGCGCGATCTGGACGCGTCCGGGCCTGGATCGCAAGACGCGCAGCATGCTCAACCTCGCCATGCTGTCGGCGCTGAACCGCGGCCATGAGTTCAAGCTGCATATCCGCGGCGCGCTGAACAACGGCGTGACGCGCGACGAGATCAAGGAAGTGCTGCTGCAGGTCGGCGGCTATTGCGGCGTGCCGGCGGCGGTCGAGGCATTCCGGCTCGCATCGGAAGTGTTCAAGGAAATCGACTCCGCTAAGAGTGGCGACTGATCGATGTCCGATAAGCCAACCGTCGGCTTCGTCGGGGTCGGCAACATGGGCTGGCCGATGGCGGCCTGCCTGGTGCGTGCCGGCTTCACCGTGCATGTGAACGACAGCCGCAGCGAGGTCGCCAACAATTTCGTCCAGCAGGTCGGCGGCTTCGCGCCCGATAGCCTTCGCCAATTGGCGGCGGGCTCGGACGTGATCGTGACCATGCTGCCGACCAGCAAGATCGTCTCGCACGTGCTGGCGGAGGCCGAGGACAGCATCCTGGCGGGCATCCGCCCGGGCACGATCGTCATCGAGATGAGCTCCGGCGAGCCGAGCGTGACCAAAGGGCTGGCGGAGAAGGTGGCCGCGCTCGGCGGACACCTGATCGACGCACCGGTATCCGGCGGAGTGCCGAGGGCCAAGACCGGACAGTTGGCGATCATGGTCGGCGGCGATGCCGCCATCATCGACCGGGCATTGCCGGTGCTGGAAGGCATGGGCACATCCATCCTGCGCACCGGCGGTGTCGGGTCCGGCCAGGCGATGAAGGCGCTGAACAATCTGGTCAGCGCCGGCGGCTTCCTGATCGGGATCGAGGCCCTGCTGATCGGCCAGCGCTTCGGGCTCGACCCCGAAATGATGGTGGACGTGCTGAACGCCGCGACTGGCATGAACAACTCGACGCAGAAGAAGTTCAAGCAGTTCGTCCTGTCGCGCAAATTCGACAGCGGGTTCTCGCTGGATCTTCTGGTCAAGGACCTGTCCATCGCCATGGGCGTGGGACGCGAGACCGGCACCGCGACCCCGTTCGCGGCACTTTGCCGGGAACTGACCACCGCGACGGCGATGATGCTGGGCCCGGGCGCGGATCACACCGAACTGGCCCGGTTGTCGGAAAAGCTGGCCGGGGAAGAACTCGGCGTCAAATAGGCAAGAAAAGGAAGCGGCGATGTCCGAGCATGTGATCCTGTCCAGCGCCGGTGGCGTTCTGGAAATTCGGCTGAACCGGCCGGAGAAGAAGAACGCCCTGACGCGGGACATGTACAACGCCATGGCCGCCGCTTTCGACGCCGCCAACGACGATCCCTCGGTGCGGGTGCTGATCCTGACCGGCACCGGAGATGCGTTCACCTCCGGCAACGATGTCGGGGATTTCCAGAAACGCGCCAATGGCGGGCTGGAAAGCTCGGCCGGTCGCTTTCTGCCGGCGATCTCCGGCTTGCAGAAGCCGCTGATCGGCGCCGTGAACGGCATGGCGATCGGCGTGGGCACCACCATGCTGATGCATTGCGACCTGCTGATCGCGGCGACCAATGCGCGGTTCATGATGCCGTTCACGGCGCTGGGCCTGGTGCCGGAGGCGGCGAGCTCGATGCTGGTCCCCCGCGCGATCGGGCATGTCCGCGCCAGCGCGATGCTGCTGCTAGGCGAGGGGATCGACGCGCAGACCGCGCTCGATTGGGGCCTGGTCAACAAGGTCGTGGATCAGGCCGCGCTGATGGACACCGCCCGCGAAATGGCCGCCAAGCTGGCGGCGCTGCCACCCGAAGCGGTCCGCCAGACCAAGGCGCTGATGAAGCACGACACGCAAGATGTTCCGGGACGGATGGAAGCGGAGTTGACGATCTTCAAGCAGCGCCTGGTTTCGCCGGAGGCGAAGGAAGCGTTCACTGCGTTCGCCGAAAAGCGCAAGCCGGATTTCTCGAAGTTCTACTGAAACAGGGAGGGTGCGATGTCCTGGAAAACGGTGTTCTGCGTGGTCGCCTTCTGTCTGCCAATCGCCGCCTGCCAGACCGGGCCGGCGGTCACCACATTCGACGGCACCTATACCGGCGAAGCGACCAATGTTTCGCCACCCGTCTATAACTGCCAAGCGTCCACGACGACGAGCGCCATGAACGTACGGGGCGGAAGGGTGTCGTTCGGGCTGTTCCGTGGCTGGGTCAGCGAGACCGGCACGGTGCAAATGCAGTCCCAGCAGAACACGCTGTCCGGCCAGTTCACCGGGGACCGTTTCATTGGCCAGTTCCAGGAGGGACTATTCGTCGCCCCCGGGATCTTCTGTACCTACAAGCTGGAAATGACCCGCCAGTAGCAGATCCTGCTGTGATGGCGGTTTCAATCGAAGCAATGGGAGGCTTCATGCCTAGAACGCATTTTTCTTGGATCGCGCTATGTCTTCTGGCGCTGGCCTTGCCGGTGGCCGGCTGCCAGACCGGTCCGGCCATTACCGCTTTCGATGGGTACTATACCGGAGAGGCCCAGAACATCGGCGACGGGGTCGCCAATTGCCCGCCGACCCAGACCACGATGCCGATGCGGGTGTCCGGCGGCGAGGTTTCCTACGGCGATTTTCGCGGCTGGGTGAAACCGGCGGGGGAGTTGGAAATGAGTAGCTGGCGCGATGAACTGACCGGCTCGTTCAAGAACACGGTTGCCGGTCAGTTCGGCGACAACAAATTCACCGGGCAGTTAAAGCTGGGTCCGCCGGTTAAGGGCGGCTTCGTCTGTACTTATAGGTTGACGATGTCGCGCTGAGGGCGCGCGGGTTTGCCAGCTTCGATCGTGGACCTATAACCGGTGGGCAAACTATCAGGAGCCTTCGCATGAGTACACCGACCGGTCCACTTGCGGGCCTGCGCGTATTCGACCTCACCCGCGTGCTGGCGGGGCCGACCTGCGCTCAGATGCTCGGCGACCTGGGTGCCGACGTGATCAAGATCGAGAAGCCGGGATCGGGCGACGATACTCGCGGTTTCGCGCCACCGGTGATGCCGGGCACGAAGGAAAGCGCCTATTTCGTCGGTGTGAACCGCAACAAGCGGTCGGTCACGCTGGATATCGCGACGAAGGAAGGCCAGGAACTGGCGCTGCAGCTGATCGCGCAGAGCGATATCCTGGTGGAGAACTTCAAGGTCGGCGCGCTGGCCAAGTACGGCCTGGGCTATGAGCAGCTGCACGCGAAGTTTCCGAAGCTGGTCTATTGCTCGATCACCGGCTTCGGACAGACCGGCCCGTATGCGCCGCGGCCGGGCTATGACAGCCTGATCCAGGGCATGGGCGGGGTGATGAGCCTGACCGGCGAGCCGGACGGCCAGCCGCAGAAGGTGGGCGTGCCGGTGGCCGATCTGTTCGCAGGCCTGTACGGCTGCATCGGGATCCTCGCCGCCATTCGCCATCGCGATGCGACGGGAATTGGCCAGCAGATCGATATCGGCATGCTGGATACCCATGTGGCCTGGCTGGCCAACCAGGGCATGAACTATCTGGCGACCGGGGAAAACCCGGCGCGCCTGGGCAACCAGCATCCGAACATCGTGCCGTATCAGGTGTTCCCGACCGAGGATGGCTACATGGTGCTGTCGGTCGGCAACGACCCCACGTTCAAGCGCTTCTGCGAGGCGTTCGACTTGACGCATCTGCTGGCCGACGAGCGCTTCGCCACCAATGCCGCGCGCGTGGCGAACCGCCAGTTCGTGACCGACACGCAGACGCCGGTGAAGAAGACGCATCCGACGACCTGGTGGGTGGACAGGCTGGAGCAGCTGAAGATCGGCTGCGGGCCGATCAACACGCTGGAGCAGGTGTTCGCCGACCCGCATGTGCAGGCGCGTGGCGTGGTCGTGGAGATGCCGCACGCGTCGCTGCCGGATGGCGGCACCGTGAAGGTGATCGCCAACCCGGTCCGGCTGTCCGAGACCCCCGCCGATTACCGCCTGCCGCCGCCGCTGTTGGGCCAGCACACCGACGAGGTGCTGAAGCAGGCGCTCGGCCTGGATGACGCCAAGCTGGCCGAGCTGCGCGGCAAGGGCGTGATCTGAGGCGCCCGCCGC
>CAINEA010000181.1 GCA_903847525.1 uncultured Acetobacteraceae bacterium
CAGCTCCGTCGGGAGCATGAGTTTGGTATCGGCACGATCGCGGGTGTGGCGGCGAAGTTCGGTGTTCACCGGCGGGTTGTCCGCCGGGCGATTGCCAGTGCGCTGCCACCGCCGCACCACTACCCCGGACGGAGCAAGCCCAAGCTGGGCGCGCTTGAGGTCTTCATCGACAAGGTGCTCGACGAGGACCGCCGCGCCCTGCGCAAGCAGCGCCACACGGCGCGGCGCATTCATCGGCGGATCCTGACGGAATTCCCCGACGCCGCGGTGGCGGAGTCGACGGTGCGCAACCACGTCCGCGAGCGCAAACATCAGATGGGGCTTCTGCGGCGCGAGACGTTCGTGCCGCAAAGCTACAGTTGGGCTCAAGAGGCGCAGGTCGACTGGTATGAGGCCTGGGTCGATCTTGGCGATGAGCGGACGAAGGTCCAGGTTTTCGCCATGCGCTCGATGGCCAGCGGTGCGGCGTTCCACCGGGCCTACCTGCACGCCACACAACAGGCGTTCCTGGAGGCGCACGAGCATGCCTTCGATTACTTCGGCGGGGTGTTTCACCTGCTGCGCTACGACAATCTTGCCAGTGCGGTGCGCAAGATCCTGCGTGGCTACCGGCGGGAGGAGACGGTTCGGTTCATGGCGTTCCGCTCGCACTGGCGGTTTGCCGCCGAATTCTGCACGCCCGGCGAGGGGCATGAGAAGGGCGGCGTTGAAGGTGAAGTCGGCTACTTCCGGCGCAATCATCTGGTTCCGGTACCGAGCGTCACCGACCTTGATGCGCTGAACGCACTGTTACTGAGCGGTTGCCGTTCGGACGAGGCGCGGGTGCTGGATGGCCGCACACAGTCCGTCGGCACCGCACTCGCCGAGGAGCGTGGTCATCTGCTGTCGCGCGTGGCGGAAGGCTTCGACCTGGCCGACGTCGTGTTCCCGCTCGTGGACAAGCAAGGCTGCGTCACGGTGAAGACCAACTTCTACTCCGTGCCAGCGCGCGCGGGCACACGGGTGGAAGCGCGGGTGCATCCGCTGCATGTGGAGATCTGGCACGCTGGCCGCCTGATTGCCCGCCACGAACGCTGCCATAGTCGCCGCCAGCACGTGCTCGATCTCGAGCATTATCTCGATGTGCTTAGCCACAAGCCGGGCGCGTTCGCCGGGTCCAAGCCTCTGGCGCAATGGCGCGCGGCCGGTCGCTGGCCCGCCTGCTATGACGAGTTGTGGAACCGGCTACGGGCGCGGCACGGCAAACAGAACGGCACCCGCGCCATGGTGGAGGTGCTCGGACTGGGCCGGGAGTTTGGCCATGACGCGCTGCGGACGGCGGTCGCCTCCACGGTGTCGCTCGGCGCCTGCGACGTGGCGGCGGTGCGCTATCTACTGACTGAGGCGGGCCTGCACAAAGCCAGACCTGATCCGATCGATGTTGGCGCGCTGGCCCAGTATGATCGGCCGATGCCAAATCTTGCTGATTACGACACGCTGCTGATCTCCACGCCCTGCGTGGGGACCGCGTGATGCAGGATCTTCAGGTTCAGGCCATCCGCCAGCACTGCAAGGCGCTGCGCATGCCGACGATCGGCGGCCAGTTCGCCCGACTGGCCGAGGCTGCGACCCGGGAGGGCCAATCCCATGTCGGCTATCTCGAGGCGTTGCTGGCGGCCGAGATGGAAGAGCGCGAGAGCCGGGCGATCATCCGGCTGCTGCATGAGGCGAAGCTGCCGCGGATGAAGACCTTGGATGCGTTCGAGTTCGATCGCTCCAGCGTCTCGGCCGCCCAACTGCGCACGCTGGCCGAGGGGGATTATGTGGCCAAGGCCGAACCGATCCTGTTGGTGGGCGAGGCCGGTACCGGAAAAACCCATCTGGCGACGGGGCTGTGCGTCGCCGCCTGTCGCCAGCGGCGGCGGGTGCGGTTCACCACGGCGACGGCGCTGATCAACGAACTGGCCGAGGCCGCGCACGCCAACCAGCTCAGCCGCGCGCTCAGTCGATGGGAACGGCTCGACCTGATCTGTATTGACGAGTTGGGTTACGTGCCGTTGGCCGAAACCGCTTGCGAACTGATGTTCCAGGTGATCGCTGATCGGGCGGACAAAGCGGCGGTGATCGTCACCACCAACCTGCCGTTCTCCGAGTGGTCACAGGTAATTCCCAATCCGCGGCTGTGCAAAGCGCTGATCGATCGACTGACCGATCAGGCGCACATCATCACGACGGGGACGGACTCCTATCGGTTCCGCCGTACCACGGCGCAGCGGAAAGCAGGGAAATCATGACAGGGAGGGCAGAAAAGCGCCGCTGACCTGCTGAGCCGGGCCTCGGCCCGGCTCAGCACGTCAAACACCGGAGGGTGGGCCAATATTCGTCAGCACAAGTGGGCCAATATTCATTGTCACAGCTAATGCGCGAGGCTTCTACCAGCGGCAGACCGAAGCCTTCGCCCAGAGAGGCGGCGAGCAGGCCGGTCGTTGCCTGATACAGCGCCGCCAGGTCGCTGTCGCTAGGGTGGCGGAGCCAGTGCAGACGCTGCCCGGCCTGAGGGTGCGATGCCAGTCGGGCGCACACGGCCTTGGTCATCCAGCCCTGGTTGCCGGCTACGACAAGTGCGACATCCAGACCACTGGCCCACAGAAGGTCGAAGGCCGCCAGCGCCTGTGCATGGCCCTTGCGAGGCTCGACGGTGCCAACCATGAGCAGGCTCGGCATCCGGGCCATGGCAGCCAGGGCGACGCGTACCGCCTCGGCCGGGGCCGCGCCGGCGACATCCGACCGGAAATCGGACCCCAGATGAAACCAGCCGATCTCCAGCGCTCGCGCGCGCCGCACGTCGCCGGAGGCGAGGCTATCGTGCAGTTCCGCCGAAACGCTGCGGGATATGCAGATCACCCTGTCCACGAAGCTCAGCATCTGCCTCTGGTATGCCGCGGTGAAGGCAGCGTCGATGGGCGGGAACCATTCGGGGTGCAGCACCGGCAGCAGATCGTAGAGTACCAGGACCAACTCGGCGCCGCGGGCCTGGGCCTGTCGCAACGCCTGCATGTCAGCGCCCTCGATCATGCCCGGGAAATCCAGCAGCAGGATGCGGTCGCCGGCCCCGGCCTCCGCCAGTTCATCGGGCGCCGGGCACGGCACGCGCAGCAGGCCGGCCGCCCATTCGCGCGCGAGCACCAGCCCGCTCGTATCCCCGCGGAGCGCTTCCATCCGCCACCCTGGCACGCGCCCGGTCAGCAGGCGGCGGGCGATTTCGCGCGTGACGCGCTGGATGCCGGTGCCGATATCCTGCCTGGCGACGATGGTGACATCGATGAGCAGACGCCGGATACCGCGCATCGGCATGGTTGCCGCAACAGCCTGCGCCAGGATGTCCGCCGGCAGGGGAGAGGCCGAGAGACTTTTCAGCAGCATTTCGGCCGCGACACGCCCGGATGGCAGCGCGTAGGCCGCCTCGATCGCCGCCGCATAGCAAGCGGCCGCCGTCTCGGGCGCGTGGGCCGTGGTCACATGCCGCCGCCCTGCCTCACCAAGCCGATGGCGCGATCCGGCATCGTTGGCCAACACGCGCAACGCCTGCGCAAGTTCTTCCGGCGTCGGCATGTCGGCCAGCAGCAGAACCGCGTCAGGCGGCAGTTCCGCCATGGCGCCATGAGCGTTGGCGATGGTCGGCAGACCCGCCGCCATGGCATCCATGACGGCGCCGGAGGTCTCGCCACGCGAGTTGCGACGGAGTTGCACGGCGATGTCCGCCGCCGCTAGCCAGTGCCGCCAAGCTTCAGGGGGGACCCGCCCAGTCACGCTCACCATTGCCTTTGACGATTCAGGCGCGCTGCCGTCGAGCAACGCGCCGACGAAGACCAGGCGTGCACCGCCGGTGCCGGCAAATGCGCGCTCGAAGCCATCAACCAGGAGATCGGGACATTTGGCCGGCGTGACCGCGCCGAAGCAAACGACAAGCATCTCGTCTTCGGCGATGCCGAGCGCTGTTCGCGCCGCGCGACGCGTCGGCAGGGCCGGCTGCCCGGGGGCGCCGTAGAGCAGCGGCAGCGGTGCCTGCCAGACCGGGACGTCGCCGGCGGCACGAACCTGGTCAATGCCGAAGGTCGAGTGGACGATGGCGCCCATTTGCTCGCGCAACAGCGGACCCAGGCAGCCATAGGCGCGGACGGCCTCCCGCAACCCGCGTTCGGCGAGGCAGACGCAGGCGGGCCAGCCCTCAGCCGCGAACAACGCCGTGGCAACATTGGCGCCAGCAAGATAGGCTGTGAGGTCTCCCAACATCGTGTCATGCAGCAGGACCACGCCTGGGTGGTCGACGAGCAGGATGGCCGGGTCGTGGTGGAAGGGCGAATTGCCCAACTGATAAAGGATGCGATCGAAGCCGCTCGCCATGAGCGCAAAGGCGGAGGTGGGCCGCACCGGGAAAGCGGCGCGAAGTGAGGGGGCCACCCGGTCAGGTTCAGGCACGAACAGCGTGATGTCGTAATGCCGGCGCAGCGCCGGCAGCACGGATGCGGCCGCGTCGGCGACACCTGTCGGTTGCGGCGGCAATGGGCCCAGATGGGCCAGCCTCAGCCGTCTGGCTGATTCGGATGTGCGCTCAGATGACGTCGAGATTCGGCATGCAAGCACATCCCAGAGCGCTTTGCCGTTCAATCCGGCCGGATCGAACAGTTCCGCCATGGTGATCGTGACAGGAGATGGCCAGGAGGTGGGCCACCTGGTGATACCCGAATCCGCGCTGCCGAGGAGCAGAATGTCGGGCGTCAGCGCGATGACCACCGCCGCTCGGATCAGGGCTGCCGCTGCTACCGTCTCAAGACCCGTAGCCTGCGTGGCCGGTGCGTGCCACAGCACGATGGCGTGCGGCGGCAGGACACGCCGCAGGTTCTGTTGCAGGGCATGCAGCCGGTCCGGCTTCGCCCCGTTCAGCAGGGCCGTGACGTTATGGCCGCACGGTGCCCCAGCCAGGACAAACGCCATCTCCAGCGCCCGCAAGGCTACGTCGGGGCTCACATCATCGTCCTGCACAACCTGCAGATCCAGCACAACGCGCATCAGCCCATGCTCGCGGCACGGCGAAGCAGTTCAAGCCGCCGTTGGATGCGGCGCTGGGCGGGGCCGGCGTGCTCGACCCACTGCTGCGGCCGAGTGGCATGCGGGCGCAGACTGCGCCGGTAGCCATCGCTGAGGGCTTTGTGCAGCATTGGCAGCCGGCGCGCGTTCCATGCGGCCACATTCGCCCAGACGGGCAGGCGCAAACCCAGCCGGATTGTCACATATAGCGATAGGCGCAGCACGCGTGCCGGCCACAGTCGGTCGACCCTATAGGCATAGGCCAGGCGTTCGGCCCGTGCCTTCTTCATACCGGCAGCAACCAGCGCCAGCCCTGGATAGCCATCAGCCAAATGCCGAACAGCCCGCGCCGCCTGGGCCATCATTTCAATGCTTTGTACCGTTGCCGCAGCGCCCGTTCGGTGGTCGCCATACAGGGCCAGAACCGATTGTGTCGCAGTAGCGTCTGTTGCGCTTGAATGGGCCCGCTGTCAATCGGCCCTTTAATCGCGGCGGTGCAATGGCTTGAATTGAGGTATCCCTCTTCCGGCGCGGCTGAAAGTTCGATTCATAGGGAGCCTCATGAACGGAGGCCTTCCCATGGCAAGCGCTGTCAGCACCACCCTTTTGGATCACTTCGCCGCTCTGCCAGACCCGCGGCAGCGTGCCAAGGTGTTGTATCCGTTACGAGAAATCCTGCTTTTGGTGCTGTCCTCGACGATCGCCGGCGCGGACGACTTCGTGGAAACAACGCTGTGGGGCGCGGAGCATCTGGCCTTCCTGAAACGCTTTTATCCCTACGAAAACGGTATCCCGAGCCACGACACGCTGTGTGACGTGTTCGCGGCGCTGGACCCGGAATTGTTCAAAGCCTGCTTCCTGGCCTGGATCGGCGATCTGCGCGATGACGGCCCCGAGATCATCGCTATCGATGGCAAAACCTCGCGGCGCAGCCACGACAGGCGCAAAGGCCGCAACCCCTTGCATCTCGTCTCCGCCTGGGCCGCACGGCAACAGATCCTCCTTGGCCAGCAGGCGGCTGAGG
>CAINEA010000182.1 GCA_903847525.1 uncultured Acetobacteraceae bacterium
GGGGACTCGTCCCCTTAACCCCATGGACGGGTTTGTTGGGAAAGGGGGCATGCCAAAGCCTATCAAAGGCTACGTCGATTGCGCCCCCTTTCCCAACAAACCTATTCAATAGGGTCCAGGGAACGAGTTCCCTGGCGGGGTGGAGGGGCAGCGCCCCTCCTGGGGTTTGGGGCAAAGCCCCAATCTTCCCTGCCACCCACCAACACCAAGGGCCAAGCGCATGAGTCAGACGGCAGCACCGGATTTTCTGATGGAGAGCCGCGGCGTGCAGCGCGAGCTGGGCGCGTTCGTCGTCGGCACCGCCTTCAATCACGCGGGCACCACCGTTGCGTACGCGCTGGGGGACGGCTCGCTGCGCCTGGTCACCCTGGCCGACTCCACGGAATGGCGTGAGGTCGCGGTGCATGACGGCGCAATCCTGAAGCTGGACCAGGATGCCGGCCCGGACGGCTTCATCACAGGCGGCGACGACGGGAAGTTCTGCCGCATTTCCGGCAACGGCGAGGTCACCGAGATCGCCAGCTTCGGCATGAAATGGGTCGAGCAGATCGCCTCCTACGCCCCGGAAAAGGGTGACAAGGGCAAGGGGACGGGCCTGCTGGCCTGTTCGGTCGGCAAGTTCGTGCACGTGTTCGATGCCGACGGCAAGAAACTCAAGACGCTGGAGCATCCCTCCACCGTCACCGGCCTTTCCTTCGACACCAAGGGCAAGCGGGTGATCGCGTCGCACTACAACGGCGTCACGCTATGGTTCGTCGCCGCCAAGACCGACAGCCCCCGCCGCCTGGAATGGAAGGGCAGCCACACCGGCCTGATCGTGCATCCCGACGGCGACGCGATCGTGACGGCGATGCAGGAAAACGCCCTGCATGGCTGGCGCCTGTCGGACAACCAGCACATGCGCATGAGCGGCTATCCCTCCAAATCCGAGTCCCTGTCCTGGACCCGTGCCGGCAAATGGCTCGCCACCAGCGGGTCGGACGCGATGGTGCTCTGGCCGTTCTTCGGCGGCGGCCCGATGGGCAAGGCGCCGATGGAACTGGCGGGCGGCGACGGCGTCAACTGCACTGCGGTGGCCGCGCATCCGAAGGAAGACCACATCGCCGGCGGCTTCGCCGATGGCCTGATCGTGCTCGCCGATATCGGCTCGTCACGCATCCTGCCGATCTGCCCCCCCGGCAAGGGCCCGGTCAGCGCCCTGGCCTGGAGCCCGGATGGACGCCTGCTCGCGCTCGGCACCGAACAGGGCCTGGCCGCGATCGTGGATTTCGCCAAGCGCTGAGCCGCGCGACGGCGAAGGCCCGGCTCCTTTTCGGGGTCCGGTCCCTATTCGGGCTCTGGCTCCGGCGGCGCCTCATTGAATTCCGTGTCGGTGATCAGGTCGGTAATCACCGCCACGGCGACGTCACGCTGAATGCCCGCTCGCTGCGCCTCGTCCAGTAACTGAACCAGCCGCGGATGCAGCCACGCATGGACCGGCGTTGGATATAGTGGAATCTGGGCCATCGCCCGTCAGCGCGAATAGTCGATCGTGCAGAAGCCGCCGCCCATGTACCGCTCCGCCACCGGGTCGCCGCTGAGCTTGCCAGCAAGCTGGCCGGCGAACGTGTCCGCGCTGTCCTGCGGTTCCCAGCCCAGCGTGGCGCGGGCATCCTTGCCCCACCAGGTCATGCGCTCGTTCTTCGACGCGCCCCAGACCACGCCGCAGCCGACCGTCTCCGCTGCCACGCAGCGATGGATTAGCCGGGCCAGGTCGGGAAACGACAGCCAGGTGGCCAGCATCCGCGCATCGACCGGTTCGGGGAAGGCGGAGCCGATGCGGATGAACACGCTCTCCACCCCATGCTTGTGCCAATAGAGCCGGCCCATCAGCTCGCCATAGGCCTTGGACAGGCCATAGAAGCCGTCGGGCAGGAAGTCGCAGTCGGCATCGATTGTCTCGGTGCGCTCGTGAAAACCGATCGAGTGGTTGGAAGAGGCGAACACCACCCGGGCCCCCTCCCGCCGCGCCGCTTCGTACACGTGGTACAGGCCGCGGATGTTCGGTCCCAGCACCTCCTCGAACGGCCGCTCCACCGACACGCCGCCGAAATGCAGGATCGTGCCGCAGCCTTCGGCCAATCGCAGCAGGCCGACGCCGTCGTTCAGATCGAGCCGGGTGAATTTCGCCCCGGCCGGCAGCGGATCGGGGAACGGCGCGATGTCCGTCAGGCGCAGGGAAAAACCCTCGGCGGCCAGCGCCTTGGTCAGCATCCGGCCGAGATTGCCGGACGCACCGGTGAGAAGAATGGGCTTCACGTTCATGTCTGGGGCTCCTTGCACGGATGAAGTGGGCGCGGCAGGGTGGCGTTATGCGCACCATCGAAGAACATGTCCAAGCCCTCGAAGCCGGCACGACCACTTCACGGGAGATCGTTGAAACCAGTCTCGCCCGCATCGCCGATCCCGCCGGAGAGGGCAAGCGCGCCTTCATCAAGGTCCATGCGGAACAGGCCCGCGCCATGGCCGATGCGATGGACACGCTGCGCCGCGCTGGTCGCGCGCCCAGCCGCTATGCCGGCATCCCGATCAGCCTGAAGGATTTGTTCGACATCGCCGGCGAGCCCACACCCGCGGGGTCGCGCGCTTTGGCCGACGCAGCGCCCGCCACCGCGCATGCCCCGGTCGTGCGCCGCATGCTGGCGCAGGGGTTCATCCCCCTGGGCCGCACCAACATGACCGAGTTCGCCTTCTCCGGCCTCGGCATCAATCCGCACTACGGCACGCCACTCAGCCCGTGGGACCGTGCCGCCGGCCGTATTCCCGGCGGCAGTTCCGCCGGCGCCGGGGTGTCGGTTGCGGACGGCATGGCGGTGGTGGCCCTCGGCACCGACACCGGCGGGTCCTGCCGGATCCCGGCGGCGTTCTGCGGCGTGGTCGGCTACAAGCCCACCGCGCGGCGGGTGCCCATCGATGGGGTGCTGCCGCTGTCGCCCAGCCTCGATTCCATCGGTCCCCTGGCGCCATCGGTCGCCTGCGCGGCCACGGTGGACGCCATCCTGGCCGGGGAAACCCCAACTTCCTCCGCGCCGTTCCCGCTGACCGGCCTGCGCCTGGCCTTGCCGCAAAATTTCGTGCTGGACAGTATGGACGCGACAGTGGCCGCCACCTTCGAGCACGCGCTGAAGGCCCTGCGCTCGGCGGGCGCCACGATCGCGGAAGTCCGCTTTCCCGAATTCGATGAAATCCCCAAAGCCAACGCCTCCGGCGGCTTCACCGCGTCGGAGGCCTATGCCTGGCATCGCCAGCTATTGGCCGACAAAGGCGATCTGTACGATCCACTGATCCGCAAGCGCATCGCCCGCGGCGAGCATCAGAGTGCGGCCGACTATGTCGACCTGCTCGCCGCCCGCCGGCGCATCATCGCCGGTTTCAACGCGCGCACCGCCGGCTACGACGCGCTGGTCCTGCCCACGGTGCCGATCGTGCCGCCGAAGATCAGCGAACTCGCCGAAGAAGCCGAGTACAATCGGCTCAACCTGCTGATCCTGCGCAACAACGCCATTGGAAATTTCCTCGATCGCTGCGCCATCAGCCTGCCCATCCACAACCCCGACGAAGCCCCGGTCGGCCTGATGCTGATGGGCGAAACCATGGGCGATCCGCGCCTGTTCGCGATCGCCACGTCGGTCGAGGCGGCCGTGACCGGCAGGAAGTAAGGCCGGGGCTCCGCCCCAGACCCCGGCAGGGCGCTGCCCTGCACCC
>CAINEA010000183.1 GCA_903847525.1 uncultured Acetobacteraceae bacterium
CGGATAACGATAAAACCAGCACCTTCCTGCCAGAGCTCAGCAAAAAGTACAAGGCCAATTCAACAGGTGGCGGCAGCTACATAATAGCGGAGACATCGAACGATTATAGAATGGGGCTGCACTTCAGACGAGTTCGAGGCCCCATGCCAGCCGAGGCAAAAACACCCCCGTTGCTCCCCGGCCTGTCACCGATCGGTGGCAAACCGGTGATCGCCCGCTTTGACAGCGGGCATCTCTCCTCTGATGGCGGGTTGCTCGTGCTGCGCGAAATAGAGCAACGTTTGAACGTCGCTCAGCGGCTGGCCGCCTGCATCGTTGACCCGCGCGCGCCGGAGCGGGTGGTGCATGGCCTGGACGCGATTATCCGCACGCGCATGCTGATGATCGCGGCAGGCTACGAGGACGGCAACGATGCCGACAGCCTTCGCAGAGATGTGATGTTCAAGCTGGCGATGGGCCGATTGCCGGATGACGGCGACCTGTGCTCACAGCCGACCATCTCACGCTTTGAGAACCTGCCGGATGCCCGCGCCCTGCTGCGCATGGGGCGTGCGATGGTCGATCACTATTGCCACAGCTTCCGCCAAGTGCCGCGTCGTATCGTGCTCGATATCGACGACACCTTCGATGCTGTGCACGGCGGCCAGCAGCTGAGACTGTTCAACGCGCATCATGATGAATATGGCTTCCAGCCGATCGTGGTATTCGACGACGATGGCCGCATGATCGCCGCGGTGCTGCGCCCAGCCAGCCGACCGTCGGGCAAACAGATCGTGCGCTGGCTGCAGCGTCTGGTTACCGCAATCCGCGCCAACTGGCCGCGGGTGGAGATTATGCTGCGTGCCGACAGCCATTACTGCACCCCGGAGGTGCTGCGTTTCTGTCGTGCCCAACGGCTAGACTACACGCTCGGCGTGGCGCCCACTTCAACGTTGCGCAAGCACGTCCTCAGCCTTGAGGAGAGCACCGTTGCCCGCGCGGCAAACATTGCGGATGGAACCAAGCTGCGACGGTTCAAGATTTTCTACGACGGTGCGGCCAGCTGGGACCGGGTGGAGCGCATCGTCGCTCGGGTGGAGGCCGGGCCGCAGGGAACCGATACGCGCTTTATCGTCACCAGCCTCAGCGGCCCGTCAGGCCGCACGATCTACCAGGATATCTATTGCGCTCGAGGTCAGGCGGAGAACCACATCAAGGCCTGGAAGACGCATCTGGCCGCAGACCGCACGTCCTGCAGTCGGGCGACAGCTAATCAAATGCGCCTGTTCCTCCATGTTGGTGCTTATTGGTTGATGTGGAGCCTACGCACCCTGATGCCGCGCCGCTCGCGCTGGCGGGTTGCCCAATTCGACACCTTGCGGCTGCATCTGATCAAGCTGGCGGTGCGCATCGAGGTGCTGAAGACGCAGGTTCGCCTGCACCTGCCGCGGGCAACGCCGAACCAGGCACTGTTCACCTTGCTGATGACACGCATGCCCCGCCTCAGCATCTGAGGCACGGGGCGAATGCCCCCACTCTGCCTAATGTCGATCAACTCCCAACGCCCACAAACCGCCAAACCTACCCAAACGAACCTCGAATGGGGACCGACCGACGGCTATGACTTTACAGCTTCTGGTTGAGCAATCACAAAGAGCCGATAGATCCAGGTCGTGTCCCCGGTGGTGGTGTAGGAGGCCGCTGACTGGCCTGCCGAAGCAACCGTCGAGAGTCTGGCGTAGGCAGGCCAGTTAGCGGCCACCGCGATGATCTTGGTTAGGGTTGGGTTGTCGAGACCTGCAACCTGAA
>CAINEA010000184.1 GCA_903847525.1 uncultured Acetobacteraceae bacterium
CGCCGTGATCGCGATCGCCGCCGTCGGCGCCATCGTTCTCGGTGCCAATCTGTTCGCCGACACAAGGCTGGCCGATCGCCGGTTCGATCTGACCGCGCAGCGCCTGTACACCCTTTCACCCGGCACCCTGCAGATCCTGGCCGGGCTGAAGGAGCCGATTACGCTGCGGCTGTTCTACTCGCGCAAGCTCGGCGCCACCGTGCCCGCCTATGGGACGCTGGCGGACCATGTCCGCGAGATGCTGGCGGAATACGCCACCGCATCGCGCGGCAAGGCGAAGCTCGAATTCTTCGACCCCGAGCCGTTCAGCGAGGTGGAAGACCGCTCCATGGCCTACGGCCTGCAGGCCGTGCCGCTCGATCAGGGCAATGACCAGGTCTATTTCGGGCTCGTCGGCACCAACCTGCTGGACGATGAGCGCACGATCAGTTTCTTCCAGCCGGAGCGCGAGCGCTTCCTGGAATACGATCTGACCCGGCTGGTCTATGAGCTTTCCAACCCGAAACGCCCGGTTCTGGGGGTGGTCTCGGCGCTGCCGCTGGACGGCGATCCCCGGGCCATGATGGGCGCGATGGCAAGCCGCAACCCCGCCGCCGGCCGCCCCTTCGCGTCCATGCTGACGCTGCGCCAGACCAACCAGGTCCGGCAGATCGCGCCGGATGCGCAGGTGATCCCGGCCGATGTGGATGTGCTGCTCGTGGCCGCCGCGAAGGAACTGCCGGATGCCACGCTCTACGCGATCGACCAGTTCGTCATGCGCGGCGGGCGGTTGATGGTCATGATCGATCCGCATACCGACGCGCTGCCGCCCGAACCGGGAATGCCGCCGGCCGGGCGGGAAGAAACCATCGTCCGGCTGCTCGATGCCTGGGGGGTCGGCTACGATCCGCAATCCGTCATCGGCGACCCCAACGGCGCCTGGCGGGTTCGCGCCGGCGGCGCAGACCGGATGCAGACCACGGATTACCTCCCCTGGTTCAACATCCGCGACGGCATCCAGCGCGACGATCCGGCGACCGCCGACCTGACCCAGGTGACGGTCGCCTCGGCGGGCGCGCTGACGAAGAAGCCGGGTGCGACGATCGACTTCATCCCGCTGCTGCAAAGCAGTCCCCGCTCCGGCCGGATCGGCGTGGACAGGCTGGCCGTACCCAATCCGGCCGAAATCCTCGCCGGCTTCAAGCCGGAGGGCGGAGAGCGCGTGATCGCCGCGCGGGTGCGGGGCAAGCTGCGCAGCGCCTTTGCGCAGCCGCCGGCTTTGGCGAAGGACCAGACCCGTCCGGCCGATTTTCCACTCCATCGCGCCGAGACGGAGAGGCCCGCCAATCTGGTCGTGGTCGCCGATGCGGATCTGCTGGCGGACCGGTTCTGGGTGCAGCAGCAGGATTTCTTCGGCCAGACCCAGACGACGCCCTTCAGCGATAACGGCCCCTTCGTCGCCAACCTGGTGGACACGCTGGCCGGCGGCGACGCGCTGATCGGCCTGCGCTCGCGCGGCGACAGCATCCGGCCGTTCGACCTGGTGCAGGAAATGCAGTCGCAGGCCGAGGCGAAGTTCCGCCAGACCGAGAAGGACCTGCAACAGCGCCTGGACGCCACGGAGAAGCGGCTGCGCGAACTCCGCGGCGGGGGCGCCGGCAGCGCCGCCGACCCTGCCAAGCCACAAGCAACGATCACCACCGCGCAGCGCGCCGAGATCGATGCCGCGCGCGAAGAGATCGCCGATACCCGCCAGAAGCTGCGGCAGGTGAACCTGGAACTGAGCCGGGACATCTCCGCCTTGCAGACGCGGCTGAAGCTCGCCGACATCGTTCTGGTCCCTGTCCTGCTCACACTGGCCGCGATCGGGATGGGCCTGGCACGCCGGCGCCGGCGTGCCCGTGCCAGATCATGAGGGCCCGATCATGAGAACCGAGGCATGAGCAATCGCGGCCTGATCGTGCTGGTTCTGCTCGGCGTGCTATCGCTGGCCGGCGGTTGGTATTTCGGCCCCGGACAGGCGCCAGCCGACCGGATGACGGCCGAGATGGGCAGCCTGGCATTTCCCGGCCTCGCGGATCGTCTGGCGCAGGCGGACAGGATCGAGATCACGCACCAGGGCAAGACCCTCGTCATCGCCCGGCGAGGCAACGGGGCCGAAGCGGGCTGGGGACTGGCGGACCGGGACCTGTATCCGGTGCAGACCCGGGTCCTGCGCGGCATGCTGACGGGACTGACCGAGTTGCGGCTGATGGAGCCGCGCACCGCCGATCCTGCGCAGCTCGCCCGGCTGGGGGTGGAAGACCCGGACAAACCGGACGGAACCTCCAATCTGCTGCGGGTTCTGGACGGCAGCGGCAAGCCGCTCGCCGAGATCGTGCTCGGCCACCGGCGGGTGCGCACCCAGGGGAACGTGCCGGAAAGCGTGTACGTGCGTCGCCCCGGCCAGGCCCAGTCCTGGCTGGCGGAAGGCAAGCTGGAAGTCAGCGCCGATCCGCAGACGCTGATCGACCGCGACATCCTGAGTGTGGCCCCGGAACGGATCATGACCGTGGCGGTGACCCGCGTCGCCGAGCACCTGCAATTCGCCCGCAACGGCGACCGGCTCGTGCTCCGCGATCCGGCGGAGCACCCGCCTCTGGAAGAATACCGCTTGGACGATATCGGCCGGGCGCTGGACAATCTGACCCTGCTGGATGTTCGCCGGGCCCGCGATCCGATGGCCACACCGCCGCTCGGCGAGGCGGTCTTCACCGCCATCGACGGCTTGGCCGTGCGCGTGACATTGTTCATGGACGGCAAGGATCTATGGGCCCGTATCGCCGTCTCCGGCCCCGACACCATCGAGGCGGATGTGCGCAAGCTCTCGACCCGCCTAAACGGGTGGGAGTTCCAGTTGAGTTCCTGGAAGGAAAAGGCGCTGTTGCCGAGCCTGGAGGATATGAAAGTGCCGCCCAAGGAAGCCGCGCCGTCCAACCCGACAGGGGCAAAGCCATGACCGACCGGGAATACCCGCCCCGGCCGATCGTCGGCATCGGGGTCGTGGTGCTGAAGGAAGATGCGGTGCTGCTCATCCAACGCGGCAAGCCGCCGAACATGGGGGCCTGGAGCCTACCGGGTGGCGCGCAGGAACTCGGCGAGACCATCGAAATGGCCGCCCGGCGGGAACTGGAGGAGGAAACCGGGCTGGAGGTGGGCGACCTGACCTTGGCGGCCTGCTTCGATTCGATCCGCCACGACGATGCCGGGCGCATTCATTACCACTACACGATCATCGACTACGCCGCCCGTTGGCGGCACGGCGAACCCCGGCCAGGCGGGGACGTGACGTTGGCCCGGTTCGTGGCATTGGATGCGCTGGCCAAATACAACCTCACCCCAGCCGCTCATGACGTGATCGGGATTGCCAGGTCCTTGTTGGGCTTCGCCTGAGCGGCGTTTACTTCACCAGGCCTGCGCGATGCTGTCTTCCGACATCGGATCGAGCTCGAGCGTACTGCCCCGGCTGGTAACGAGTTGGTCCAGAAAAGCGCCGCCAATACCGCCCTTGACCCCGACGATAACGGTGATGCCGGATGCGCCCCAGGCTTCCCGTGCCGGCCATGTCCGAGTATTCGGCATGAAATTCTTTGAGGGGCCCGGCATGAGGCGCCAGAAAGCGGCCTAGCCGGTCGGCGCGCCGTTCGATCAGTGCAGCCGGGTTCGCCCGAGCGATTTCTGCGCCGAGAATGTCAGGGCACCACCCGCGCAAATCAGCCCGAGCCCCAAGGGCAACAGCCAGGCGGGACGAACCAGCAAGGGCAGCAATATCCGGTCCGCCATCCAGTTGGGCAACGCGATTCGCAGCCGGGTCGCCAGCATCGGGTCGATCCGTCCCAGGATCTCGGCCAACGGCACGTCGATCCTGCCGGACGTGGCCAAAGCGAAGGCCACCACCAGAAGCACCGCGGACAGGACGATCAGGCTGCGTTGACCGGTCATCTGGATACCGTCACATCATTCTGATCACATGTATAGCTTCTCGGACTTCAGATTGTCGTAAAGCCCGGCGACGAACGGACCATAGCCGTTATAGATCTGGGTCGGCACGGTTTTCCCCGACCCGAGCAGCGTCTCCTCCGCCTGGCTCCAGCGGCGATGCGCCACGGCCGGATTGATATTCGCCCAGAAGCCGTATTCCTCTGGCAGGATCTCCTCCCAGAAGGTTTTCGGCCGCTTGTCGGTGAAGTTGATGCTGACGATCGCCTTCACCGATTTGAAGCCGTATTTCCAGGGTAACGTGAGGCGCAGCGGCGCGCCGTTCTGGGGAGGCAGCGGCTTGCCGAACAGCCCGGTGGACAGGAACGACAGATCGTTCGCCGCCTCCTCGATGGTGATGCCCTCGACATAGGGAAATGGATAGAACCCGCGCAGCCCCGGCATCGCCTTCTTGTCCGCGACGGTGGTGAACACGACGTATTTTGCAGAGCTCAACGGCTCCGCGACCTTCAGCAACTGGCTGACCGGAAAGCCGGTCCACGGCACCGTCATCGCCCAGCGTTCGACGCAGCGATGGCGGTAGATGCGCTCTTCCAGGCTGACCTGCTTGATCAGATCGTCGACATCCAGTGTGCGGGGTTGCTTGACCATCCCCTCGATCTTCACCGTCCAGGGCCGCGTCTTCAGCGCCTGCGCGTCGCGCCACAAATTCTTGCTTTCGCTGAATTCGTAATAGTTGTTGTAGGTGGTCGCGTCCTTCTCCAGGGACATCTCGCGGCCCGGTTCGAACTTGTCGTTGCGCGGACCGGCGCCGCCGGGCACCGCCGGTGCCACGGTCTGCGCGCGCGCGGAAAAACCCAGCCCGCCGATCGACAACGCAGCGGCGCCCGCGATCAGGCCCCGCCGGTTCAACACCAAGGCTTCAGGCGTCACCTGGCTTTCCAGAATCTCCCAGCCGCGGCGGCGGATGATGTGCATAACTGTCTCCCTGCTTTGCTGACAATCTGGGGTGCCGTGGGGCCTATGTCACCCCGCGAATACCCTTCCATTTGTCGGACACGCCGCGATGGAGGACATTACACCTCCTTCCCGCCTTTAGTCCCCGCCCTCAGGAGCGTTTCATGCACCTCGCCCGCTTTCCCCGCGTCCGTCTGTTTCCCACGCCCACCCCGCTGGAGAAACTGACCAACCTGACCCGGCATCTCGGCGGGCCGGAGATCTGGATCAAGCGCGACGACTGCACCGTCGTTGCGACGGGCGGCAACAAGGTCCGCAAGCTGGAATTCCTGGTAGGCGAAGCCCTCGCGCAGGGAGCCGACCACCTGGTGACGCAAGGCGCGGTGCAGTCCAACCATGTGCGCCAGACCGCGGCGGTGGCGGCGAAATTCGGCCTGAAATGCACGGCGCTACTGGAGCACCGGATCGACACCAACGACCGCGACTACCTCGCCAGCGGCAACGTGCTGCTGGATCGCCTGTTCGACGCCACGCTCGAATACCGCCCGGGCGGCACCGACATGCAGGCGGCGATCGAGGCCAAGGCCGATGAGCTACGTGTCGCCGGCGCGAAGCCCTATGTCATCCCCGGCGGTGGCTCCAACCGCGTCGGCGCGCTCGGCTATGTCGGTTGCGCCCAGGAACTCATGCAGCAGGCCGACGAGATGGGCCTGAAGATCGACCTCGTCGTCCACGCCACCGGCAGCGCCGGCACCCAAGCGGGCCTCGTGGTCGGGCTGGAAGGCGTCAACTCCGGCGTCCGCGTGCTGGGCATCGGCGTGCGCGCGCCGAAGGATCGGCAGGAAGCCAATGTCCACAAGCTGGCCGAGGCCACCGCCGAATATTGCGGCCTGCGCGGCGGCATCGCCCGCTCGGCCGTGGAAGCGAACTGCAACTATGTCGGCGACGGCTACGGCATCCCGACCCCCGGCATGGCCGAGGCGGTGACGATGCTGGCCCGCCTGGAAGGCGTGCTGCTGGACCCGGTCTATTCCGGCAAGGGCATGGCCGGCCTGATCGACCTGATCCGCAAGGGCGAGATCGGCAAGGACCAGACCGTGGTGTTCCTCCACACCGGCGGCGCGGTTGGGCTGTATGGCTACCAGGGGTATTTCGATACCCAGCTAGCGGGTTAGCCGCCGCCCCTACGCCGCGTTGCGCAAATCCCCCTTCACATGCCGGGCAAACAGGTCGAACAGAAGCTGGGTCACTGGCCCGACCTCCCCGGTCCCGACCGGCTTGCCGTCGATCTTGGTGATCGGCTTCACGAAGCTGGTGGCGCTGGTGATGAACGCCTCTTTCGCCACACGCATCTCCGCTTCGCTGAAGGCCGTCTCTGAAAACGCCACCCCCGCCTCCCGCATCAGCGCCACCAGCGTGCCACGGGTGCAGCCGGGCAGGATCGCATGGTCGAGGAACCGGGTGCGCAAAACCCCATCGGCATCGACGATCCAGAACGTCGTCGCCGCCCCCTCCGTAACCATGCCGTTGGCGTCGATCAGGATCGCCTCGATCGCCCCCTGCTTCCTCGCCTCCTGCCGCGCCAGCACGTTCGGCAGCAGGCCGACCGACTTGATGTCGCACCGCGCCCAGCGCAGATCCGGCTGGGTGATCGCGCTGGCCTGCCAGTTCGCCACATTCTCCGGATGGGGCGGAATGCGCCGGATCGTCACCACCACGGCCGGCGGCACCGCCTTGGCGGGAAACGCATGGTCCCGCCGCGCCACGCCGCGCGTCACCTGCATATACAGCAGCCCGTCGCTCACCCGGTTCCGCCGCGCCACCTCGTGCAGCACATGCACCAAAGCCGGCCGGCTCATCGGCATCTTCAGCTCGATCTCGCCCAGGCTGCGTTCCAGCCGCGCCAAATGCAGATCCTCGTCGATGAAGCGCCCCTTATACAGATGAACCACCTCATAGATGCCGTCCCCGAACTGAGACC
>CAINEA010000185.1 GCA_903847525.1 uncultured Acetobacteraceae bacterium
TCACGCAGTGATTCGAACAAAACCCGATTCGGGAACCCGTCAAAAAAGCATGTCAGGGATTCCGTCCACACGGCCTAGTTACGAGAAGAAGGTAGACGCCTCTGCTTGCCTTATCGGCTTTGATTTCGATGGGTTCGAAAAACTTGTGGGCGTGTCAACCGCGGACCTTGAGAAGACATTTACGACACTACTCAGTACGAAGCTCGCCGCCTCAATCCAAGACCTTGAGGTTCGTTTGGCTTCCGCGGGCATCGAGCACCATAGGATGGAAGTCTTCTTCCTGCCGCTCGACTCAGTGGATCAGTTACGTAAGGACTGGCAGAATAGGATCGGGTGGAAGGCATGATCGATGCCCTGATAGAGAAGGTCTGGTCGAATCCAGCACTACATAGGGCGCTCAATTCCCTGGAATACGGGTGGCTCCAGCAAGCGCTTAAACTCGACCCCGCACCTGGAACGCTAATCCACCAATCGGATGCTCGCCGCTATATCGAGGCTGCTGGAATTCTTGCCTGCTCGAGTCGTGCGGACCAACAACTTGTTGCCTATAGAATGGCGGTTTACACATTCGATCTGTTCCGTGGCCAGCTAGACGGACTCGACGGCTCTGTACGTGCTGTTCTAACGCGCCTCGGGAACTTCCCGAGCCTCGTGACTGCTCCGGAAGTCGATGCCGCTTTGACGGTTGGACCTTGGTCAATCGTGGAAGAGGAAATAGCTCGGCGGGCGGCCAATGAGGTATTGATAGCGGGGAAGCATCTCGCGCTAACCGATTTCCAAAAGCTGCTGTGGAGCGGGCTGGCCGCAGGAAATTCGCTTGCGATATTTGCCCCAACATCCACGGGAAAGTCGTTTGTCCTCCAGGCATTCATATCGCAGAAGCTCACAGAAATACCCCTATTCTCAGTGTGCTACGTGGTGCCAACTAGAGCTCTCATTACACAGGTTCACGCTGATCTAACGGATGCCCTCACAAATGTGCGTCTCTTTGGCACCGAAGTAGTGACTGTTCCGCTCGAAAAGGATGATGTTCTTCCGGAGAAGGCCGTCTACGTCCTGACTCAGGAGCGATTGCAAGTTCTCCTGAAAAATCATCCGACCAAGAAAATGGACTTTCTAGTGATTGACGAAGCACATTCGGTACAAGATGGAGATCGTGGCATCATTCTGCAATCTGTGGTCGATGAGCTACTTATTCGGAACTCAGCCATGCAGCTTCTGTTTGCAAGTCCGACTGTTTCGAATCTTGGTATTTTTGGTGATATGACAGGCCGCGGCGATATAGAAGCGCAGTCCACTGACCAAGTTACGGTCGCGCAAAACTTTATCGACATTGAGGTGACCTCTGCTACTCGGGGGACTTTGAAGATTTTTGCCAGGACGGCCGATGTTCGCCGAGAGGTAGGATCAGTACAGACTGGACAGACGCTTGCGTCTCGTGTTGATTGCCTTGTGCATATCGCGCACAAATTCGGAGCCGAGAAGCAGTCGATTGTCTTCGCTGACGGTCAGGCCGACGCGGAGAAATTGGCTATTCAGATTGCCGATCTTCGTTCTCTGCCTGATACCGCGAAGCCATCGTTGGCCCTGGAGGAACTTGCTGAGCTTGCAAGAGAAGCAGTGCACCCCAAGTATGTAATGGCGCTCACCGTAAAAGGCGGTGTCGCCTTCCATTACGGAAACATTCCAACAATACTCAGAAATGCTGTGGAGCAAGCGTTTGTCTCTGGAGAAATCCATTATATTGTGTGCACAAGTACGCTTCTTGCTGGAGTGAATCTTCCCGCCCGCAACCTCTTTATGTGTAATCCTCAGCGTAAGAGAGGCGAACCTCTCGGGTCGGTTGATTTTTGGAACCTGGCCGGACGCGCGGGAAGACTGCGACGCGAATTTCAAGGCGATATATTTATGATCAATTATGCCAAATGGAAGGTACAGCCCCTTTCCGGCCTCAGACTCTCTGAGATCACTCCTGCAATAGAAGGTACAATTCACAAGCGTGCAGACGAACTTAAAGCCGTCATCATAAATGATCAGGAAGATGCGACGACCAAGGGGGATATCGGACTCGAGACCATTTTTGTCCGCCTGCTCGCTGACTTTAAGCGTGGTCGTATAGGACCCACCCTTGACCGGGCAAAGATCGCACGATCCGCGCCATTGCGGAGCCAGCTAGAACAGGCGTTAGCAGCGGCTGACAAGGTCATCACCCTTCCGGTGGATGTCCTCAATGCTTCGCCGACTATTTCGGCCCACCGACAACAACGCTTGTACGACATCTTCGACGAGCGTATCCGTTCCCATGGCGAATCGGGTGGCCGAAATTTGCTGCCAGGGCACCCGCGTGAGCCAGCGGCGTTCGACTCTTACGTTGCCGCATTAGCACTTTGTCACAATACTATTATTCGGAAACCAGGTACCGATAAGCAAAACCGCTTTTTCGCTCTTATACCAAATCCTTTGGTGTGAGACTCACGAAGGCTTGCCGACGCGGGGACAGATGTGATTCACGCTGTTGAACAGCAGGATGTTCGACATGGCCGCGCCTCTGCGTCTTCGCATGGACTTTACCGCCGGTGATTTGCA
>CAINEA010000186.1 GCA_903847525.1 uncultured Acetobacteraceae bacterium
GTCAGCAGCTTGCAGAGATCGAGCCCGGTGACGTTCTTGAGCACCCGGCCGCCGGAATGGATGGCCTCGCCGACACCGTTGATCGCGCGCACGCCCATGACATGGTCGCGCATCGCGCCCCAGGCGACCCGGCGCGGGCCGGAGAGATTGGCGGCGACCACGCCACCCAGTGTCTGCGGCGCGGTGGAACCCAACAGCACCGAATAATCCGGCGGCTCGGCGATCAAATGCTGACCCTTCTCGGCCAGCGCAACCTCGATATTACTCAGGAACGTGCCCGCGCGGGCGGAGATGATCAGTTCCTGCGGCGAGTAGAGGGTGATGCCGTAATGGTTGGCGGTGGACAGCACCCTGGCTGCCTGCACCGGGCGCAACATGCCCATCTTGCTGCCGTTGCCGCGCACCAGGATCGGTTCTCCGGCAGCGGCCGCGCTGGTAATGGCGGCGGCGAAACCTGCCTCCTCGGCGGGGGCTTCCAGCGGCGCCAGCATGGTCATTCCGCGGCCAGGGCGGGGACGGCCGGGGCGTCGGTGAGCGGGAAGACCTTGCTGGGGTTGAGCAGCCAGTCGGGGTCGAAGGCCGATTTGATGCGGCGCTGCTGGTCGAGCTCGATATCGGAGAACTGCACGCCCATCAGGTCGCGCTTTTCCACGCCGACCCCGTGCTCGCCGGTCAGGCAGCCGCCGACCTCGACGCATAGCCGCAGGATGTCGGCGCCGAATTCCTCGGCCGCATGGAAGCTGGCGGGGTCGTTGGCGTCGAACATGATCAGCGGATGCAGATTGCCGTCCCCGGCATGGAAGATGTTGGCGACCTTCAGCCCATAGGCGTCGCTCATCTCGCCGATGCGGCGCAGCACCGGGGCAAGCTGGGAGGTGGGTATGGTGCCGTCCATGCAGAGATAGTCGGGGCTGATGCGCCCGACCGCCCCGAAGGCGCCCTTGCGGCCCTTCCAGATCGCCAGCGACTCCTCCGCCGATTGCGAAACTTTCAGGCTGAGCGGGGAGAATTTGCGGCAGATGGCGCTGATCTGTTCCAACAGCCAGTCCTGCTCGGCAACACTGCCCTCCACCTCGATGATCAGCATCGCCTCGGCGTCCAGCGGGTAGCCGGCATGGGCGAAGGCCTCGCAGGCATGGATGGCCGGACGGTCCATGAATTCCAGCGCGACGGGGATGATGCCGGAGGAAATGATCGCATCGACGCAGGCACCGGCGATTTCGTTGGAACCGAACGCCACCAGCATGGCGCGGGCGCCCTCCGGGCCGCGCAGGATACGCACGGTTACCTCGGTAACGACTACAAGCTGGCCTTCGCTGCCGGTGAGCAGGCCGAGCCAGTCATAGCCGGCGGCATCGAGATGCGCGCCGCCGATGTCGATGATGTCGCCCTCGATCGTCACCACTTTCAGGCCGAGCAGATTGTTGGCGGTGACGCCGTATTTCAGGCAATGCGCGCCGCCGGAGTTCATGCTGACATTGCCGCCGATCATGCAGGCAAGCTGGCTGGACGGGTCCGGGGCGTAGAAGAACCCCTCCCCCTGCACCGCGGTGGTGATGCCGATATTGGTAACGCCGGCCTGCACCACGGCGCAGCGATCGGCGTAATCGATATCGAGGATGCGGTTCAGCTTCATCAGGCCGAGCACCACGGCGTCTTCCAGCGGCAGCGCGCCGCCGGAAAGGCTGGTGCCGGCGCCGCGCGGGATCACCCGCACGCCGTTAGCGTGGCAGAATTTCAGCACCGCGGCGACCTGTTCGGTGGATTCCGGCAGCGCGACCGCGAGCGGCGGCTGACGATAGGCGGACAGGCCGTCTGTCTCGTACGGCTTCAGACGGATGGCCTCGGAGATCACATTGGCGGGCGGCAGCAATGCGGACAGGCCGGCGATGATCTCATCGCGCCTGGCGAGCACATCGGCCTTGGGGATGGATTGCCTGATCATCGCGCTGCGCCTGCTTCCTATACGGGAGATGCCGAATTGGAAGATGGCGTCATCCGCTGTTCCAGGCAAGGAGAGCCGCCTGAAACGCCCTCGCCCAAGCGGCCACAAAAAGCAATCGCCCCGGTTAGGACCCCGGGGCGTCATGTCTGTCAGAAGATCCGCGCCTCAACAGTCCAGCGGGTGAATACCCGCCGGTCAGCCGAGCCGAAATCAGCCCTGGCGGGCTTTCATCCGGGGGTTCTTCTTGTTGATGACGTAGACGCGCCCGCGGCGGCGCACAACGCGGCAGTTCTTGTCGCGGATCTTCGCCGATTTCAGGCTGTTGCGGATTTTCATAACTCTGGCCCTAGAAACGCAATATCTTTGAGAGGCGCGGTGATTAAGCGGCCAGGGGGTGACTGTCAACCCGTTGCGCCCGGGATTCGGCCAGCATCGGCCCAGCGTTCGCCCGATATTCAGCCCAACATATGGCTGGTTCCCGCGGTTCCCCCCTTGCGGACGGCATGCCAGCGGACCAGCCGCAGCCGCCCGGCCCGCAGCAGATGCAGCCGGCGAAACCACAACTCCGCCTCCCGCACCAGAAGGGCCGCCTGCACCGGAGATGGGCGCTCCTCACGCATCCGGCGGACCGAGTTGCGCCAACCCAGCACGGCCAGATGGGCATGGCGCTGGGAAAGATCCTCCACGCCCCGCACATCGAAACCCAGACGGCCCAACATGCGGGTGATCGAGGCCTCCGTCGGCAGGTCGAGGCGGCGGTTTTCCACCCGGGCCCAGGCCATTGCCTCCGGGTCGGAGGAAGCCAGCGGCGCCTCGGCGACGGTTTCCAGCAGCATCAGCTGTCCGCCCGGCTTCAGCGCACCGCCGATCGCTGCCAGGACGGGTTCGGACCGGGCCCCGAGCAACGGTTCCAGCGCCAGGCCGTGATGGTAGGCCTGGGCCCGGAAGACAGGCTGGTCTGGGTTCCATGTTTCCACCTGCACACGCTTGCCGAGGCCCGATAAGCGAGACCGCTCGGCGCCGAGTGCGGCCAGGGCAGGATCGGACTCGAAGCCGTTGACCCAAACGCCGAGTTGGCGAGCAATGGCAGTGACCGGACCGCCGGTCTGGGCGCCGACCAGAAGCAGCGACGCCGCGCCGGACAGGCCGAGCGGACGGGCAAAGCGCAGGACCTCCGATTCGCCTCCCGGCAGCAGAAATCCCTCCCCCCACAGCCCCTCGGCCATGGCGATGCGCGCTTTCGACCAGAAAGCTGTGGCTGACACGGGTGCAGATGGGTCCAGCGGGTGATCGGGCCGCCCGTTTGGCGCCAGGACGGACGGCGCCGCGATCACCGCATCGGGAATGCACAGCCCATGGAGCCAGTTTCGAACGCCTGCCAGCAGCATCGCATGGCACCTCCGGCGGGGAGCTTGCCGCGGAGGCATTGAGGATTGATGAAGGTCAGTCGAACTCCGTGAGCACGTAGCGCACCGGTTCGGTGCCGATCGCCCGCGGCTGGTGGCGGTGTGCCGGGCCGGCCGGGATGTGCAGCATGTCGCCGGGCCCCGCCTCCACCTCATGGTCGTCGAAGCGGTAGCGGATGCGCCCGGACAGGATGAAGATCGAGTGGCCGGTTTCGCACCAATGCGCCTCCGGGTCCGGCAAGCCATCCTCCGGTTTGCCGGGCGGGTCGGGCAGGCGTTCCTGATAGCGCAGCGCGATGCCGAAGCCTGACCTGGCCTCGCGCAGCTTGAGCGTGTCGGAGACATCCAGAAGAGGATGGTCGGCGGCGCGGAAGAGGTAGGGACTGTTGGTCATGGGCGGAGTGTGCAATCAGCGCGGCGACATGGATAGCGGATTCATGATGGACGGTGGAGATGGCGGATGACAGGACAACCGAACATCGGGCAGGCGGCCGAGGCACCACCGGGCAAAATCAATTTCAACCTGCTGGCGTTCGTGGCGATGGCGTTCGCGATCGTCGGTCTGATCGGGATTTTCGCCACCTATGCCGGGCCGTTGCCCCTGGAGCGGGCGATGACGCGCGAGACCGCGCTGGATGCGGTGCTGGCGGCGGCGAAAAATCCAAACCCGGAGGCCGCGCTGACCGCGCTGAAACCGCAGCTGGATGACAGCGCCGGGGTGATCTCAGGCGGCATTGCCGGGATCGAGCAGCGCGTGGCGGAGGAGCGGGTGGCGATGCGGGCACGATTCGCCGCCGACGCGGCGGCGACCGCGCTGCGGCTACGCTGGTTGATCGGGACGATCACGCTGATGGCGTTCGTGTTCGCAACCACGATGATGGGTGGCTCGATCCGCCACAGATAGCCGGATCAAGCAGCGGCGGAGCCCGTCTTCAGCACATCGGCGCATACCGCCGACAACAGGGGCACCAGCGCGGCATAGTCGGCCGATCTTGGGGCTCCCGGGCGCCAAGCGAGGCCGATTGTGCGCCAGGTGCCGGCGGCAGCGATCGGGCGGAGCTCGATACCTGTGTTGTCGATCAGGCCGGTGGCGACCCCGAGGCGCGGCAGCAGGGTGACGCCGAGGCCGCCGGCAACCATCTGCACCAAGGTGTGAAGGCTGGTGGCGGCGAACTCGTCCTCCTCGCGGCGGTCGCCGGCCAGCAATCCGCAGACCGCCAGAGCCTGGTCGCGCAGGCAGTGCCCGTCTTCCAGCAGCAGCATGCGCTCGGTTGCCAGCGCGGGCAGCGGCACGCGCTTGTGAGCGGCCAGCGGGTGGCCGGCCGGCAGCGCCAGCAGGAACTCGTCACGCGCCACCTGCGCCACCGAGGCGCCGGCGCACGCGCAAGGCAGCGCCAGAAGGACCGCATCAAGCCGGCTGGCCTCCAGCCGGGCGACCAGGTTCGCCGTGGTGTCCTCGCGCAGGAACAGCCGCAGCTTCGGGAAGGCCTGCCGCAGCCGAGGCATTAATATGGGCAGCACGAAGGGGCTGATGGTCGGGATCAGGCCCAGGCGCAGCGGACCACTCATTGGCTCGCGCGCCGACAGTGCCGCTTGCGACACCGCTTCCAGCGAGGCGATGGCGGAGCGGGCGCGCTGCACGAGGTCGCGGCCGAGTTGCGTGAACACAACATGCTTGCCGGCCTCGCGGTCGAGAATCTGGGCATCCAGTTGGCGCTCCAGTGCCAGGATGCCGGCGGAGAGCGTGGATTGGGTCACGGCGCAGGCCAAGGCGGCACGGCCGAAATGCTGGCACTCGGCGAGGGCCACGAGGTAGCGCAGCTGCTGCGGGCTCGGCATGTGCAAAGTGGGCGTGTTTACCATTCAATCATTCGATTAATCCTATGAATATCATTCATTGGCAC
>CAINEA010000187.1 GCA_903847525.1 uncultured Acetobacteraceae bacterium
CGCAGCACCAGGATAACACCGGTCCCGCGTCGCTTGCTGGCGCGAACCGATCACCCCCGGGGAACCTGGGCAGTTACCAAATTGCTTTGCTATGAGGACCTGCTGGCGGCAGCCTCGCCGGATTATGGCTGGCCGAGCTTCGACGAAAACACCGCTTCCACGCTCTGCTACACGTCCGGCACGACTGGCAATCCGAAGGGCGTGCTTTACAGCCATCGCTCCACCGTGCTGCACGCCTTCGGGGCCTGCGCGGCGGATAGTTTCGCTTTTTCCGGGCGCGACAGCATCCTGGTCGTGGTGCCGCTGTTCCATGCCAATGCCTGGTCCATCCCGTTCGCCGCGGCGATGTGCGGTGCGAAGCTAGTGCTGCCGGGACCGAAGCTGGACCCGGAGAGCCTTTATCTGCTGCTGGAACAGGAGGGCTGCACCAAGGCCGGTGGCATTCCGACAATCTGGTTGAATTTCCTGAACTGGCTGGAGAACAACCAGGCACGGCTCAATTTGTCAGCGTTGAAACTGAAATCCGTATTCGCCGGCGGCACCGCGCCGCCGCGCGCCATCATCGAAAAGTTCCACGATCTTCTGGGCGTCTTTCTGCTGCACGCCTGGGGCATGACGGAAACCAGCCCGTTGGTGACCGTCGGCTCGCCGCTACACAGCCATGA
This sequence comes from uncultured Acetobacteraceae bacterium, assembly GCA_903847525.1. Classification (GTDB taxonomy): domain Bacteria; phylum Pseudomonadota; class Alphaproteobacteria; order Acetobacterales; family Acetobacteraceae; genus PALSA-911. The sequence goes on from CAINEA010000187.1 coordinate 666, forward strand.
CCTGACCAACCGCGAGACAACGATTGCCATGCAATTGAAGCAGGGGCGGCAGGTCTACGGAGTTGAACTGAAACTGTCCGACCCCAATGGCGAGAATTTGCCGCACGATGGAATATCTGTTGGGGAACTGAAGGTGCGTGGAAACTGGGTGATCTCCGGCTACTTCAAGAACGAGGGCGGGAAGGTCATCGACGAGAACGGCTGGTTCGGCACCGGCGACGTCGCCACGATCGACCCGGACGGCTATGTGCAACTGACCGACCGGCTGAAGGATGTGATCAAGTCCGGCGGCGAATGGATCTCGTCGATCGAGATCGAGAACCTGACCGTATCGCACCCCGATGTGTTCGAGGCGGCGGTGATCGCGATCGACCATCCGGTCTGGCAGGAGCGCCCGCTGCTGATCGTCCAGCCCAAGCCGGGGCATGTGCCGAGCAAGCAGTCGATCCTCGATTTCCTGTCCGACAAGATCGCCAAATGGTGGATGCCGGACGACGTGATCTTCGTCGACAGCCTGCCGCATACGGCCACCGGTAAGCTGCTGAAGACGGAGCTACGAGCGAAATTTCAAGGGCATCTGGCCGTACAGGGCTGAAAGGTATCCGGCTGGCCATAGGTGGATAACCGCGACCTCGATCGTTGATCGGGGTCGAAGTATAGACAGCGGACTTCGCCACAGCTCCGGGCTTGATCACCACATGTGCGTGAGCAGGTGACCGGGCCGCAAATCTATGAACCGCGTCACTGAACCGACTCGCGCCCCCTGTCAGGGTGGGTTTCGGATCGGAACGAGGTCGCCATGTTGTGGTCATTCTGCGTGCTGCTCGGATGCCAGATCGCCGGCGCAATCCTGCGCGAAATGCTGGGCCTGCCGATCCCCGGGACGGTGATCGGGCTTGGGTTGTTGCTTGCCCTGCTATGCACCTTCGGGCAGCGCGACAAGCCGGATCTGCTGCCGGCGGGCGATGCGCTGCTGCCCTATCTGGGCCTCTTCTTCGTGCCGCCAGGCGTGGCCGCCGTACTGCAGCTTCGCCATATCTCGCATGCGTACTTGCCCGTTGCCGCCGGAATTCTTGTTTCCAGTGTACTGACGCTGGCCGTCACCGGGCTCACCGCCCAGGCGCTGCTGGCCTGGCAGGAACGACGTGCGGCAGCCGGGGCGCGGGTCGTTACCAACAATGCCGCCACGGGGAACCTGTCATGAGGGTCGCTGTCGCCTTGCTGCCGACGCTGACCGCCGTTCGCCCGCTACTGCCCATGGCCGCCACCTTGCTCTCCTACGAAGGGGGACTGCGCCTGCAGCGGTATTTCCGGGGCAATGCGCTGGCCAATCCGGTCCTGATCGCCGTGACAACGATCGTCGCCGCTTTGAGCTGGGTGGATGACCCGAAGGCGGAATACACCGCCGGCGTGCAGTCGCTGGCCCTGTTGCTGGGCCCGACCACTGTGGCTCTGGCCTTGCCCCTGTATCGCAGCCTGCCGCGAATCCGCGTCTCGCTGGTCGCGGTGTTCGTCAGCGTCGCCGCGGGCGCCGTCACGGCTGCCGCGAGCGCGGTCTGCATCGCCAGTCTGCTGGGTGCATCCGACCTGATCCTGCGCTCGATCGCCACCAAGTCGGTGACTGCAGCGATCGCCATGGCCGTCGCTCCGCAGATCGGAGGCGATCCAGCACTTGCCGCAGGATTGGCGGTGCTGACAGGCATCATCGGCGCGGTGATCTGCGGCTGGGTGCTGGACTGGACCGGCGTGCGCGACCCGCGGGCGCGCGGCCTGGCCACGGGCGTCGCGGCACATGGCATCGGCACGGCGCGCATACTGGCGATGGATGCCGAAGCCGGCGCCTTCTCCGGCCTGGCAATGGGGCTGGCCGGACTTGCTGCAGGTATCGGCTTGCCGCTGCTGTACGCCTGGTTCGCGCCCTAACCCAGCATCGGCCCGGCAGCGGCGATTTCAGCTTCCGTCAGCCCCCAGGAGGTCAGCACGGAGTTGGCATCGTCGCTTCCGGGCGCGTCCGGAGGCAGCGGCGTGCCGAGCGCCGTACGCGAGAAGCGCGGTGCAGGACCGGGCTGGATCACGCCGTCGAGTTCGATGAACGTACCCCGAGCAATGTTGTGCGGATGGCGAGGTGCCTCTTCGACGGACAGCACCGGAGCAAAACAGGTGTCGGTGCCTTCCAGCAGCGCAGTCCATTCCTCGCGTGTCTTGGTTTTGAAGATCGCGATGAATCTCTCCCGCGCGATATGCCAGTTGGAACGGTCCAACTGCGGCGGCAGGGACTGCGGGTCGATGGACAGGCGGCTTAGAAGCTCCGCATGAAACCTACCCTCGATGCAGGCGATGGAGACGTATTTACCATCCGCACATTCATAGACGTCGTAGAAATAGGCTCCTGAATCCAGCATGTTGCCACCGCGCCCGCCATTGGACAGGCCGGCGGCGTGCATGCCGTAGGCGGCTGTCATCAGGGAGGAGGCGCCATCCACCATTGCCGCGTCCACCACCTGGCCCTTGCCGGAGGTCTTGCATTCGATGATCGCGGCCAGCATGCCCATCGCGAGATATAGCGCGCCGCCGCCGAAATCGCCGACAAGGTTGAGCGGCGGCGTGGGCGGACCTCCCTTGCGGCCGATGCTGTCCAGCACGCCGGTCAGCGCGATGTAGTTCAGATCATGCCCGGCGGCATGCGCCATGGGGCCTTCCTGGCCCCAGCCGGTCATGCGGCCGAACACCAGTTTGGGATTGCGGGCGAAGCAAACGTCCGGGCCCAGGCCGAGCCGTTCCATGACGCCGGGACGGAAACCCTCGAGCAGGGCATCGGCCTTGGCGACCAGATCGAGCGCGAAGGCAACGGCTTCCGGCTTCTTCAGGTCCAGCCGGACGATCTTGCGGTTTCGCCGCAGCAGATCGAAGCGCGGCGGGCGCTTGGAGCCGAGGTCGGCCGGTTCCGCCCGGTCGATCCGCAGCACCTCCGCGCCCATGTCCGCCAACAGCATCGCCGCCATCGGCCCCGGCCCAATGCCCGCGAATTCAACGATTTTCAAGCCTGATAAAGGTCCCATATACAAACCCTAATGCTCCATCGCCCAACTGCGCAATCCATCCCCAAACATGCTACAACGGCCTGCCCAGACGCGGTGGACAAGGCGCGAGTGATCCTGAAAGCCCGGCTCTCGATTGCGCTCCTCGCCGCTTGGGCGGCAGCCGCGCCGCAGGCACACGCACTCCCCGCTCCCGCCGGCCTGACCCTCCCGGTTTCCCCGACCTGCGTCACCTCACCCTTCGGACCGCGCCGGCGCATCGGCCCGAACGCATCGGGGTTTCACAAAGGCATCGACCTGTCCGCCCCCGCCGGCGGAGCCATCCGCGCAGCAGCGGACGGCCAGGTCATCGCCGTGCACAAGAAAGGCCCAGGCGGCCTGGAAATCCTGATCCAGCACGGCGACCCCAAATCCTCCGATGCCGGCGGCTACATCACGCTCTACTCCCACCTCGGCAGCCTGGTGCCGGCCATCGCCGAAGGGAAACGCCACGTAAGCGCCGGCGAAAAGATCGCCGTGGTCGGCCGCACCGGCGTCACCTACGGCACCCATCTCTACTTCGGCCTGCTGCTCGACGGCGGCCGCCCCATCGACCCCGAGCCGTTCCTGCCGGTCAAGCGCTGCGGGGCCTGAAAGGAAGCAAAGCCAGGGGGCGCTGCCCCCTGGCCCCCCGCCAAAGGCTCGCCTTTGGAAACATTCCATTGTTTGGGAGTGTGAGGAGGGCCAACCGGAACCTTGCAAAGTCCGTGTAGGCCCTCCTC
>CAINEA010000188.1 GCA_903847525.1 uncultured Acetobacteraceae bacterium
ACGAGGGCATGATCAAGATGATGCGCCGTGCGATGTACGCGAACGGCAAGCCCGAGCGCTACCGGATCATCTGCTTCGAGGGCGCCTTCCATGGCCGCACGCTCGCCACCCTGGCCGCCACCGGCAACGAAAAATACCTCGCCGGCTTCGGTCCTGTGGTGGAAGGCTTCGATCACGTCCCGTTCAACAACATGAATGCGGTACGGGACATGATCGGGCCGGAAACCTGCGGCATCATCGTTGAGCCGGTGCAAGGCGAGGGCGGCGTGCGTCCAGGCGATTTGCAGTTCCTGCGCGATCTGCGCGCCGTCTGTGACGAATACGGCATCATTCTCGGCATGGACGAAGTCCAGACCGGCATGGGCCGCACCGGCAAGCTGTTCGCCCATGAATGGGCGGGCATCGAGCCGGACGTGATGTCGTCCGCCAAGGGCATCGGCGGCGGCTTCCCGCTCGGCGCCGTGCTCGGCAAGGAACATGTCGCCAAGCACCTGGTTCCCGGCACGCACGGCACGACCTATGGTGGCAACCCGCTGGCCTGCGCGGCCGGCAACGCCGTGCTGGACGTCGTGCTGGCCGATGGCTTCCTGGCCGACGTGGACCGGCGCGCCCGCGTGCTCTGGAATGACCTGCTAAAGGTCGCGCATGATTTCCCCACCGTGTTCGAGGATGTCCGTGGCACCGGGCTGTTGCTGGGCCTAAAATGCAAGCTGCCGCAGGGCGACGTGCAGGCCGCGTGCATCGCCCAGGGCCTGCTCGCCATCACCGCCGGCGACAACGTGCTCCGTATCGCACCACCGCTGGTGGTGACCGATGAGGACATCGCCGAAGGCGTCGCCATGCTTCGCCGCGCGGCGCAACATTGTGTGGAGGCAACACAGAAGGCTGCGGCAAATTGAGCGCCTCGCTCAAGCGCAGCGTCATGACAAAGGGCCGGTCACCCACTGTGGTGGCCGGCCCGCGTCATTTTATCGACCTGCGTGATTTCGACGGTGCGACGCTGCGCCAGATGCTGGACGTTGCGGCCGGCTTCAAGGCCACCGGCGGCGTCACGTCGCGGCCGCTGGCGGGTAAGACCATCGCGCTGATCTTCGAAAAACCCTCGACCCGCACCCGCGTCAGCTTCGAGGTGGCCATGCGCCAGCTCGGCGGCGACGTGATCGTGCTGTCCGGCAAGGAAACCCAGCTTGGCCGCGGCGAAACCGTCGCGGATACCGCCAGGGTTCTGTCGAGGTACGTCGATGCCATCATGCTGCGCACCGACAAACACGAAAAGCTGCAGGAGATGGCCAAATACGCCACCGTCCCGGTCATCAACGGTCTGACGGAATCCTCCCACCCCTGCCAGCTCATGGCCGACGTGCTGACCTTCGAGGAGCATCGCGGCCCGATTGCCGGCCAGGTCGTCGCCTGGCTTGGCGACGGAAATAACGTCGCGCGCAGCTGGATCGAGGCCGCCGTACGCTTCGGCTTCACCCTCCGCCTGGCAACCCCGGATGAACTCCGCCCACCCCAGGCCCTGCTCGACTGGGCGGCCGCCGAGGGGGCCAAGATCGAACTGACGGACGATCCGGAAACCGCCGTCGCCGGTGCCCGCTGCGTGGTGACGGATACCTGGGTCAGCATGTCCGACGATCCGAACGAAAGCCGACATAACCTGCTCGCGCCCTACCGCGTCACATCGCCCTTGATGGCGAAGGCGGCCCCGGATGCGATCTTTATGCACTGCCTGCCGGCCCACCGTGGGGAGGAGGTCACGGCCGACGTGATCGACGGCCCGCAATCGGTGGTGTTTGACGAAGCCGAAAACCGCCTGCATGCCCAAAAGGGCGTGCTCGCGTGGGCGTTGGGTGCGGCTAGATAGGAGGAAAGGCGAGGGGGCACTGCCCCCTCGACCCCCGCCAGAGGCTTGCCTCTGGACTCCTGGTTATCTTCTAAGAAAAAGGCGGGCTAGGCGGTGCATCCCACACCACCTAGCCCGCCTATTTCTTAGAAAATGTCTGGGGTTTCCAAAGGGCGAGCCCTTTCGCCGGGTCCAGGGGCAGCGCCCCTGGCCTTACTTGCTACCTACCCACACGCCAACGCATAGACGTCGCGCACCTGCTGCGGCAGCGGAGATTCGATCCAGCTGGTGCCGCCGTTCAGTGTGCCGAAGACCTGGCCATGCCTGGCCACGGTGAAGATAATCTCGCTGTTGCGATGATGCAGCGCCACCGCCATCAGGGTGCTCGATGGCGTGACGGCCTCGTCGATCCGCTTCCAGGTCTTGCCGGTATCCTGGCTGCGATACAGCGACCCGAAGGTGCTGTTGGCCGCCACCGACAGGCAGGCGTAGAGCGTGCGCGGATCGTGCGGCGACACCCGGATATCGCGGCCATAGGTCACCGGTGAGAACTTGCCGACTTCCATGTCCTGCCAGCTCTTGCCGTGGTCGGTGGTGCGGAACAGGCCCATGCGCACGGCCAGGAGCACGGCATCGGGATCGGCCGCGGTCATGGCGATGGCGTGGCCGTCGAGCATGCCCTCGGTCGGGTCGTCGCTGCCGATGCGGCTTTCCAGATGCGGCAGATGGCCGAGGCGCAGGAGGTCGTCCGTGCAATCCTGCCAGCTATTGCCGCCGTCATTGCTGCGGATCACGCCGTTCACTTCCAGCGTGGCATATAGTTCGTTGGGCTTGATCGGGTTGGCGGCGATCCGCATCACCCGGCACTCGAACGCCATCTTGATGCGGTTCGGGATTTGCGGATTGGGCAGGCGCTTCCAGTTGCTGCCCGCATCGTCGGACCGATACAGCGCAACCGGCGAACCACCGGCATACATGCGCTGCGGGTCGTGCGGGTCGATCAGGATCGACCAGATCTGCACATCCGTATCCGGGAAATTGACCCCTTCCCAGTGATCGCCGCGATCGCGCGAGCGGAACAGGCCGTTATCGGTGCCGATGAAGACAATATCCGGATTGTTCGGGTCCACCGTGATGGCGCGCACGCTGGTTTCCGGCAGCCCGTTCGTCAGATGCTCCCAGGTGCGTCCGGAAGCTTCCCGCCGGTAGACGCCGCCGACGCCGCCATCGCGCGTGGTCATCGCGCCGACATAAACATGTGTGGTGCTGGCCATGGTCCTGCTTCCCCTGTTTCCTTTGTGGAAAGGCTAGGTCGGGCAGGACAGCGAGGCAAGCCCAGGTCGTTATGTCAGGTGGCGAGGTCAGGCGGCGGTGCCGCCGACTGTCAGCCCGGCCAGTTTCAGCGTCGGCTGTCCCACGCCCACCGGCACGCCCTGGCCGTTCTTGCCGCAGGTGCCGATGCCGGGATCGAGCATCATGTCGTTGCCGATCATATCCACGCGGGTCAACGCATCCGGTCCATTGCCGATCAGAGTGGCGCCCTTCACCGGGCTCGTGACCTTGCCGTCTTCGATCCGGTAGGCCTCGCTGGCGGAGAAAACGAACTTTCCAGACGTTATGTCCACCTGGCCGCCGCCGAAATTCACCGCATACAGCCCGTTTTTCACCGAACGGATCATTTCTTGCGGATCATGCTTGCCGCTCAACATCACGGTGTTGGTCATGCGCGGCATCGGCGCATGTGCGTAGGATTGCCGCCGCCCGTTGCCGGTCGGCGCCACGCCCATCAGACGCGCGTTCAGCCGGTCCTGCAGGAAGCCGACCAGGATACCGTCCTCGATCAATGTCGTGCGCCCGGTCGGCGTGCCTTCATCATCCACCGTCAGGCTGCCGCGCCGATCCGGCAGAGTGCCGTCGTCTACCACGGTAACGCCGGGTGAGGCGATACGCTTGCCGAGCAGTCCGGCGAAGGCCGAGGTGCCCTTGCGGTTGAAATCGCCTTCCAGCCCGTGCCCGATCGCTTCATGCAGCAGAATGCCCGGCCAGCCCGGGCCGAGCACCACTTCCATTTCACCCGCGGGGGCTGGGCGGCTGTCCAGGTTGACGATCGCCTGGCGGATGGCTTCATCCACCGCCGCGCGCCAGGTCGCCGGAGCGCACATCGCCGTGTAGTCGAAGCGCCCGCCGGTGCCATAGCTGCCGGTTTCCCGTCGCCCGTCCTGATCCATGACCACCGACACGTTCAGCCGCACCAGCGGCCGGATGTCGGCCACCCGGTTGCCGTCGGCGCGTAGGATCTGTACCGCCTGCCATTCCCCGGAAATCGAGGCCATCACCTGAACAACACGCTTGTCACGGCCGCGGGCAAACGCGTCGATCTCGGCCAGCACGTCGGTTCGAGCGGCGAAATCCATTGCCGAGAGCGGGTTCACATCGCTGTAGAGCCGCGAATTCGTCGGCCGCGGCGGCTCTGATGCAACGCCTGAGTGGCCGGCGGCTATGGCGCCGACGGATGCGGCTGCCCGGCCCAGCGCGGCATCGGACAATTCCCCGGCATGGGCAAAGCCGGTGGCCTCACCGGCGACCGCGCGGAGCCCGAAGCCCAACGCGGTATCGAAACCGGCGCTGCGAATGCGCCCATCGTCGAGGCTGATGCTCTCGCTTTCCCGGTATTCCAGGAACAGCTCCCCATCGTCGGCATTGGCCAACGCCTTGCCGATATGCCGTTCGGCACCGGCGCGGTCGAGTTCCGCGTCGGCGCGCTCAAAGAACAGTCGGTCGGTGGCGGCGAGCGGGGTCATGGGTTTTCCTATGAGGGCGCCGGACCGGAAAGACCCGAGGGTGTGGGTTCAAGGCGGCTCGGCGGCAGGCGGATTTCAGCGGTGGTCCCGTTACCGGGCCGGCTATGCAGGGTCAGAGTACCGTCGTGCGCCTCGACCAGCGCACGAGACACATATAGTCCGAGTCCGGCGCCTTGAAAGCGGCGTGCGAGGGTTTCCTCCGACTGGGTGAACGGCTCCATGACCCGCTGTAGATCGGCGGCAGGGATGCCGACACCGTTATCGCGCACGGAGATCAGCAAATGCCCCGTTGCTTCGATGCTGGCCCGGACGCGTACCTTGCCGCCGACTTCCGAGAATTTTACCGCGTTGGAAAGCAGATGTTCCAGCGCCTGGGACAAACGTCGAACATCGCCGCGAACGGCCGGCAGGTCTTTGGGCAGGTCTGCGGCGACACCGATCCCGGCCGGCCGCGCCTCGACAGCGGCCTTGCGGACACAGCCCTCGATCAGAGAGTCCATATCGATGGGTTCGTGGGCGAGGTCGACCCGACTTGCATTGAACCTCGCCACGTCGAGCACGGTATTGATCTGATCCAGCAGCTTGCGGCCCGCCGTGTTGATCTCGGCGGCGAACTCGGCAATCTCGTCCTCATTCGCCGGGCGCATAGCGGTGTCATCGGTGCGGGGCATCATCTGCTCTGAAAAGCCGATGACTGCATGCAGCGGGGTGCGTAATTCGTGACTCATGGCCGAAAGGAAGCGGGATTTTGCCTGACTTGCCGCCTCGGCAGCCTCTTTGGCACGCCGCAACTGGTTTTCCGCTTCGCGGGCCTCCGTGATGTCGGTGAAGGTGCTGATGTCGCCCCCGGACGGGATCGGGTCGTAGCGCGCCTCGATCACCCGGCCAGATGCCAGCAGGATGGTACGCTGGCCCTTCTGATGCAGATCGCGGTCTAGCATTCCCCGCACCGCGATTTCCGCATGTGCCGCATCACCGAACACCCCTCGGGCGCTCATGGCTTGCAGCACATCCTGCCGCGAACGGCCGGGACGAAGGTCGCCGTCGTGGATTTCCAGCAGTTCCGCTGCGATGCGGTTGGCTGCAACCACACATTCGTTCGTGTCCCACATCACGATGCCGTGACGGATGCTGGAGAGCATTGTCTCCATCTGGGCAGCCCGGGCCCTGGCTTCCGCTTCGGCCTTCGTCTGCAGCGTGATGTCGGTGACGACGCTGATATACCCGCCAAAGGGCAGCAGTGCGGTCCGGATATCGATCACCGTTCCATTCGGGCGTACCCGGCGGCGGGCGTTGGAACTGCCTGTGTTGATCCCGCTGATGGTAATCTCGGCATAGGCCTCCGCCTCTCCGGGCGGGCCGAATTCGCCGCTCTCCATTCTCCGCCGTGTGATGTCGTCGGCGTGATCGCCGATCGCGACCGGCGCGCCTTCCATGACCTTGGTGTAGGCGGCATTGAACAGGCTGACCCGGCGGTCTGGCCCATAGACGCAGATGCCATGCGGCACGTGTTCCAGCACGGCGGCAAGTCCCGTTACCCGGCGGCGAATTGTGTCGTCACCGCTGGCGAGATCGCTGACATCGGTAATCGTGACGGCAAAGCCACCATCCGGCAGAGGATGGTAGGCGCTGTCGATCACCTGGCCGTTCGGGCGTCTGCGGCGCAAAGTGAGCGGCCGCTTCCGGTTCCAGGCCCGCAAATCCGCCAGGAAGCCCGCGCCTTCATGGCCCGCGTATTCCGCGCTCCCTTGCATCTTGTCGAGCCAGGCATCGACGCCTGTTTCCGGCCCGACTCCCTCCGTCGGGATACCGGTCAGGGCGACGAAGCGGATATTATGGAAGGCAAGCGTGTGCTGGGCGGTAAAAACGGCCACGCCGACTGGCAGGTTCTCGATGATTGCCTGCAGCAGGTCGACAGCAACCGGTGCCCCTGTCATCCGCGGGACATTCTGGCGCCGGTAACTCTGGTCCGGGTAGACTTGGCGAGGGTCATTTTTATTGCCCCGACTGCCCGGTGGGTGGGCGGGCGGCGTGCAGGGCCGCCAATGCGGCGGTCAGCACCAGCACGGCGACTGTCTGATGGGCCGTGCCCAGTCCAACCGGCAGGTGACCGAGGCCGGACACCGCCAATAAGGTGGCGACGCCCAACGCGTATTGCAGCGCCACCGATGCGCCGAGCGCGTAAAGCGACAGCGCATAACGCCGGCCCTGGTTGCCGCCTGATGCCCGCAAGCCGGCTAGGATCGTCGCTGTGGCGAAAGCCGCGGTGAGCGTGGCGAGCAATCGGTGATCGAACTGCACCGCCGGGATATTTTCCGTCAGGTTGAGCCAGAATGGGGCAAGCCGAGCGTAGCCGGGGGGAACCAAATGACCGTCCATCCAAGGGAAGGTATTGTAGTCCAATCCCGCATGGGTACCCGCGACAAACCCGCCGGCCAGGATGGTCAGCGCCACCAGCGCGCAGGTCACGGCCAGCAATCGCCTCGTAATCGGCGGTGCCCGGTTGCGGGCCGGTTGCGGATACAGCACGCCCAGCCCTGTCCAAAGGATTGCGGCATAGAGGGCGAGTGCGAGCGTGAGATGCACGACCAGCCGGTAGGGGGAAACCGCGGTGCTGTCGGCCGCGAAGCCGGAAGCCACCATGAACCACCCGACGCCACCCTGCGCGCCGCCGAGCAGGAACAGCCCAACCAGCCGAGCCCGCATCCAGCGCAATGGCTGTCCTGCGGCGAAGACCCCGCGTGCCCAGAACCAGAGCAGCGGCAGCAGGAACGCCAAACCGATCAGCCGGCCCCAGAGCCGGTGCAGGTATTCCAGCCAGAAGATCCGCTTGAACCCCTCGATCCCGAAACCTTCGTGCAACAGGGCGTACTGCGGAATCTGCTGATAGAGCTTGAACAGGCGTTGCCACTCCGCATCCGAAATCGGCGGCAGTGCACCGCGGAACGGAGCCCACTCCATGATCGACAGCCCCGAACCGGTCAGCCGCGTCGCCCCGCCCAGTCCAATCATCACCAGGATCATCGCGCAGACGCCGAATAGCCAAAAGGCCACGGATTGCCGCGCTGGTGGCGCCTGGATATCGACGCCAAGCTGGGTCGGCCTAGGCGCTGTTCGGGACAACTCGCTGAATACGACCGGCATGATGTTCCATATAAGCGAAAGAGATAGGTTACAGCCCAGGTAGCCAGCGACACCTCACGCCAGCCGGAGTTCCGCGATCAGCGTCTTCGGGTCGGCGCACAGGGTGGCCAGCAAGTCCCAAC
>CAINEA010000189.1 GCA_903847525.1 uncultured Acetobacteraceae bacterium
AGGAGGAGCATGTCCGATACCTCACAGATCTTCGCCGAGCTTTGAAGGACATGGTGGCGCGGGTGCGGGCGGGTTCTCAGCGAAAAGCCACTGGGTGAGTAAGCTTGGCGACCAGGCCGCGCGGCGGCCTCGGATCGCGTCGCTTCGGCTGCTGCTGCCGTTTCTGCGTCCGTATCTGTGGCGGGTTCTCGGAGCCGCGCTGGCGCTGTTGGTTGCCGCCGGTCTGGTTCTGGGGTTGGGGCAGGGGCTGCGCCGCCTGATCGATGACGGTTTCGGCACCGGAAGCCTTGCCCAACTTAACCACGCGGCGCTGGTGATGTTCGCGGTCGTGGCGGCCCTGGCGGTGGCGACGTTCAGCCGCTTCTACCTCGTGTCCTGGCTGGGTGAGCGCGTGGCTGCTGACATACGGCGTGCGGTATTCGATCAGGTTATCTCGCTTTCACCGGCGTTTTTCGAGACGGCGCGGACCGGGGATGTCCTCTCGCGGATGACGGCCGATATTTCGGTACTGCAGACCTTGGTGGGGTCTGCGCTCTCCATGTGGCTGCGCAACGTGCTGATGGGGATCGGCGCCTTCACGATGCTGGTGGTGACCAGTCCAAAGCTTGCCGGGTTGGTCTTGCTCGTGGTTCCGGTCGTGATGGCGCCCATCGTCCTGTTCGGACGGCGGGAGAAACGGCTGTCCCGCCTGGCGCAGGACCGGGTTGCTGATCTTGGTGCCTATGCCGAGGAGGCGATCAGCGGCGTGCGCACATTGCAGGCCTTCACCCACGAACCGGTGGACCGGAACCGGTTTTCTGTCCTGATCGAGCAGTCGGTCGCCACAGCCGTGCAGCGGGTCCGCACGCGGGCGATGCTGATCCTGGTGGTGATCCTGCTGGGCTTTGGCGCCATCACCTTCAGCCTGTGGATTGGCGGGCGCGACGTGATCGCTGGGCGCATGTCTGGCGGCGACCTGTCGGCCTTCGTTTTCTATGCCGTGTTGCTGGCGACGTCCGGTGCGGCCATGAGCGAGCTATGGGGCGAGATGCAGCGCGCTGCTGGTGCGGCGGATCGGGTGTTCGAACTGATGGCGGAGGTGCCCAGCATTGTCGCCCCATCGGTGCCACAGCCTCTGCCGCAGCCGGCACGAGGGGAGGTGACATTCGATTGCGTCACCTTCCGCTATCCGGCGCGCCCGGATACCTCGGCACTGGACGCTTTCAGCATGGCGGTGGCGCCCGGCGAGATGGTTGCCCTGGTGGGGCCATCCGGCGCCGGCAAAACCACGGTCTTTCAACTTCTACTGCGGTTCTACGACCCGCAATCCGGTATGGTGCGTGTGGACGGCGTAGATCTGGCGCGGGCCGACCCGGCGGAACTGCGCCGCAGGGTCGGGCTTGTTTCGCAGGATCCCATGATCTTTGGGACAAGTGCACGTGAGAATATTCGCTACGGTAGGCCGGACGCGACAGATGCCGAGGTGCGCGAGGCGGCTGAAGCCGCGGCTGCAGCCAGCTTTATCAACGCGCTGCCGGAAGGCTATGACACGTTCCTCGGTGAAAAAGGGGTGCGGCTGTCGGGCGGGCAGCGCCAGCGGATTGCGATCGCCCGGGCCATCCTGCGCGATCCGCCGATCCTCCTGCTGGACGAGGCAACGAGTGCGCTGGATGCGGAATCTGAACGCGCGGTGCAGCACGCCCTGGCGGTATTGGCCACCAATCGGACCACTTTGGTCATCGCGCACCGCCTAGCCACGGTGCGCCGGGCGGATCGGATTCTGGTCGTGGATCAGGGGCGTATCGTGGCGACCGGCACGCATGATCAATTGGTTCGCGAGGGCGGGCTGTATGCGCGTCTGGCGGAACTTCAGTTCAATAACGGCTGAGCGGCGGCGTGGGGGGTATTTCGCGCTGACAGAACCATCGATCACCCCCCGGACCGTGGCTTTTCGGGGCAATCGCCGTTCAGATCGGTCCATCTGAACGGAAACGGCTTTAGCCCAAAGAGTGGACGATTTCCCGGAACGCATTCTCCGGAAACGCCTTCAGGGATGTGGTGCGCACGGCACCCTGTTTGCCGAGCATCAGGATGAACCGGAGCGCGATCGCATCGTCGGGCGCGTCGTAGATGCCGATCAGGTCGTAATCGCCCATGGTCATATGCATCGATGTGAACTGCCCACCCATGTCCGCGAGCAGTTTCTTGGCAGCGTCCATTCGTTTGGGAGCATCTGCAACCGAACGGATACCCTGATCGGTCCACTTCGCCAGCATGACATAGGTGCTCATGTGACGTGTCCTTCCCTGCTGTTGGGCTCGTTTTGAGTCGTTGAGACGCGGTCAGCCTATCACTCGGTACAGAACGCAGTCATCGCCTATATCTGCTGTCATCCCGGCAGTGGTTGGAACGGCGCTTCTGCAGCGAATGGTGCGGGGATATGCGGCTTGATAAGATAGACGCAGATAGGGGAGCGGGAACAAGATGGGCCAATCGTGCCTGATATCCGAGATGCCGCCGATGCGCTTCAGGATCGTGCCATGATCCCTCGGACGTTGTTCAATCCGGAGCACGACCTGTTTCGTGACCAGGTGCGTCGCTTCATTGCCACCGAAATCACGCCGCATCATGCGGGCTGGGAGAAAGCCGGGATCGTGCCGCGCTCACTTTGGCTGGAAGCCGGGCGGCGGGGTCTGCTGTGTACTGGCGTGCCGGAGGCATATGGTGGGGCAGGAGGGGATTTTCTGTTTGGCGCCATCATGATCGAGGAAATGGCGCGTGCCGGCGCTACCGGCCCGACCTTCTATCTGCACTCCGACATTGTCGCGCCTTATCTGGTTCATTACGGGACAGAGGCACAGAAGCGCCGATGGCTCCCTCCCATGGCCACCGGTGACGTCATCGTGGCGCTTGGCATGACCGAGCCGTCGGGCGGTAGCGACGTTGCCGCAATGCGCACGACCGCTCGGCGCGACGGAGATGAATACGTCATTAATGGACAGAAAGTGTTTATCACCGCGGGATTTAACGCCGACTTGCTGTTGCTGGCCTGCAAGACCGACCCGAATGCGGGTGCGCGTGGGGTCAGCCTGATCTTGGTGGAGACGGACCGGCCGGGGTTTCAGCGCGGCCGGATGCTGGAGAAGCTCGGGTGTAAGGCGCAGGACACCGCCGAGTTGTTTTTCTCAGACTTGCGCGTGCCGGTGTCCAATCTTTTGGGGGAAGAAGGTCGGGGCTTTCATCTGTTGATGAAGGAATTGTCGCAGGAGCGGTTGGTCCAGTCGATCCGCGCCATCGCTTCCTCGGAAGCGGCGCTGGAATGGACGGTCGAATATGCCACAGAACGGAAAATGTTCGGGCAGACCTTGGCGGAGTTTCAGAACACACAGTTCAAACTGGCTGAAATGAAGGCTGAGTTAACGATGCAGCGAGTGTTCGTGGATCGCTGCCTGGAATTGCATCTGAGGGGTGAATTGGACTCTGTGGACGCGGCGATGGCGAAGCTGGTGAGCGCGGAATTGCAAGGGAAGGTGATGGACCAATGTCTGCAGCTTTTCGGGGGGTGGGGGTACATGTGGGAGTACCCGATCGCGCGGGCATTCGCGGATGCGCGGATGGGGCGGATTGGCGGAGGAAGCGTGGAGACGATGAAATCAATCATCGCGAAGGCGATGTTGGGTAAGAGCAAAGTCTGATCACAGCAGGGGGCTGCACCACAGTGGATAACTTCTGCAATATCGCAAGATTGTCGTTCTGGCGGAGGGAGTGGGATTCGAACCCACGGTACGCTTTCACGCACACACGCTTTCCAAGCGTGCGCCTTAAGCCGCTCGGCCATCCCTCCGCGGTCCGGGCCTTGCCGGGGGGCGCAAAATAGCAGCGACGGCCAGGAGGGCAAGGGCCGATCTTGCCTCTGGCGCCGTTGCTTTACGCCGGTCTGCCACGCATTCGTAAATCAATTGAGATCAGCACGGCGTTATCGCTGTCAGAATGTCGCGCGACGCTGCCGTTTTAGGCGTCCATCTTCAGTGCAGCCAAGAAGGCGGATTGGGGGATTTCCACCTTACCGAACTGGCGCATGCGCTTCTTGCCCTCTTTCTGCTTCTCCAGCAGCTTACGCTTGCGGCTAATGTCGCCACCGTAGCATTTGGCAGTCACGTCTTTTGACAAGGCGCTGATGGTCTCGCGGGCCACAACCCGACCGCCGATCGCGGCCTGGATGGCGATCTTGAACAACTGGCGCGGGATTAGTTCCTTCAGCTTGGCGCAGATCGACCGGCCGCGCGTGTCGGCCGAACTGCGGTGGGCCACGAAGCTCAGCGCATCCACCGGATCGGCGTTCACCAGAATGGAAATCCGCACGAGGTCGCTCTCGGCGTAGCCGTCCATCTGGTAGTCGAAGCTGGCATAGCCGCGGGATACCGATTTCAGCCGGTCGTAGAAGTCGAACACCACCTCGTTCAGCGGCAGGCGATAGACCGCCATCGCGCGGTTGCCGACATAGGTGAGGTCGGCCTGCTGGCCGCGCCGTTCGCTGCACAGGGTCAGCACGGAGCCCAGATACTCGTCGGGCACCATGATGGTGGCGCGGATCCACGGCTCTTCCATGTGGTCAATCTGGCTCGGGTCCGGCATGTCGGCGGGGTTGTGCAGTTCCTCGACCGTGCCATTGCTACGATGGATGCGGTAGACCACCGAGGGGGCGGTGGCGATCAGGTCGAGGTCGAACTCGCGGCTGAGGCGCTCCTGCACGATCTCCAGGTGCAGCAGGCCTAGGAAGCCGCAGCG
>CAINEA010000190.1 GCA_903847525.1 uncultured Acetobacteraceae bacterium
CCCTGTGCGCCGACCCGAAGACGCTGATCGCGGAACTCCGGCTGGCGTGAGGTGTCGCTGGCTACCTGGGCTGTAACTAATTGGCTCCATACAGCACCTGTAGGGCTCCGATATCGAGGGCCGCGAGCCCGCCTTGGGTGCCGTAGGTGGCGGGGGTCGTTACGGAAGCAACATTCCAGCCATTGTTGTAGGACATCACGGTAAAGATGGCCTGGTTCTGGCCGTTCGTTCCCAGGTCTGAGGCCTTTGTTACGCCCGGAAATTTCGTGGCATCCGGCTCGGAACCGCCGTCATGCGGGTGGGCCAGTCCGAGCGCGTGGCCGAGTTCGTGGATGATCGTGTCCCGGCCGTCGCCGCCAAACGAGAGTTGGTTTGGATCATCGACCCAGGGTTGATCGTTATAGTACTGCCAAATCGGGCCACCTGTCACCATCCCAGGTATCTCTGAGACTCCTAAAATATCAGTTCCAGGCGGCGCAATCTTTGGATCCAACCACGCGACGATGTCCGCCGTGGCGGCACTGGCCGCGCGGACGAACGTCAGGCCCGAGACGGAAGCGTATTCGCCGAGCGCATATTCATAGGTGGATTTTTCAAGGTCGGTCCAGGCGTGGACGGTGTCCGTGCTGGACAGATATTCCGTCGCGCCATGCAACTGCACGGAGCTCGTAACGTCATTCTGGCCACCGAACCAATAGGTGATCGTTCCCGCCGCAGGTTTCCAGGCGCCCCAGCCCCAGACCAAGGAATCGATGTACGGGCTATAGTTGGCGGTGCCGAATGTCGGCGTGCCACTCACGCCGGTCACGATTTTCGGATTGGCGGTCTGTAGCGTCAGATCATCGTATTTGGCGCCGTCCTCGTTCGTCTCGCGGATGGCGAACGTATAGCCGCTATAATCTCCAATGAGATTATAGGTCCAGACCGCGCCATTGTTGAGCGTTACATATAAGGTTGATCCACCCATGATGTTGGTGTGAGAAATATCGGCCGGCAGGCCGGTCTGGAGCAGTGCGATCGTGTCGCCGACGACGAGGTTGCCGATGGTTCCCTGGAAACTCGCCGGGTTCGGATTATCCAGCCGCAGCGTGCTCGCATAGCCGCCGTCGAACGTCACGGTTCCGGCGAAATTACCGTTTATCTCGAAAGCCGAGTTCTGGCTGATCTTGACGGTACCGCTGCCGGTCATGTTGGCATCGATCTTGAGGGTGCCGCTCTGGGCGACCAACATGCCGCTGTTCGCAAGCGTGCCGTTGACGAAACCACCGCTGACGGTATTGCCGACGTCGATGGTTCCGTGCCCGACGATCTGCGCACCGGAATCGATCGTCAACGTATTGGCAATCGGCCCGTTATTGCCGCCGATTTCGGCACTGCCGCCCGATCCGACGATAAGCGCGGCAGGCTGGTCCCGGTCGGTGGAGGCCTGCAGCAGAAGGTTCTTGAGGACAGACATATAACCGGCGTTCGAAACCACGAAATTGCCGAGGCCGCTGCTGGCGTAGGTCCAGATGCCGTACGACCCGTTGGTGTAGGAACCGGTGTTCGGCAGCGCGTTGGCCATGCCCACCGCCGCGTTCTGTGAGACGAGCAACTTGGAGCCGGCGCCGTCGATCGTGATGAGGCTGGGCAGTGCCGCTGTGCCGCCGGTGGCACCGGCGGCCACCCAGGCATACTGAGCGTTCACCGTCCCGCCATGGCTGATCCAGACGGTGCCGGTTCCACCCACCCCGGCATAAAGCGTGCCGCTCGCGTTTAGTACTGCATTGTCGACCACGAGGTCGCCCAACACACCAGCCACGGCCGTGTAGGCCACCTGCACGTCGGTTGCGGTGGCGGACGCGCCGTTGCGGATGTTCAGGCTACCGTTGCCCGAGTAACCGACGATGATCTGCCCGGTCGAGTTCAGGGTGGCATTATCGACCGTAAGCGCACCCTGGCTACCGGCCTGATAGGCAATGTTGATGTCGGTTCCGGTGCTGACGCTGCCCAGGTTGCTGACCATCAGGGAGCCGTTGCCGGCATCGCCGATCCGCGCATAGGTGCCGATGGTCCAGGTCGAACCGGCGCCATCCACGCTCGCTGTCGATACCGACGTCCCATCGCTGCCGATCTCGGCATAGGTCCGCTCGATCAGCGCTGCCCCGTTCTGTACCTGCAGGGTGCCTTTACCGCTTAGTCCGACGACGATGCCGCCATAGTTGACGTTTGCGCTCGCGACCGGATCGCCATTGTCTTTCCAGACCGTGCCGCTGCCGGTGAGGGTCAGTGTGCCCTGGTCCGATGCGACACTGGCGAGAACGAGCCAGGTGTCGGTGACGCGTGCGCCGCCCGATCCGGTCACCGTGCCAATGCCGCGCCCCACTTCGTCTATGGTGTTGGCCGCGTTGCCGATAATGGTCATGCCCGCCGCCGTTATCGTGGCGGCGTTGACCGAGACGGTGCCATTCAGCCCGAGACCGATCGGACCGGCCGCAGCGTTGGCGTTCGGGCTTCCTGTCGTGGTCAGGAAAGATCCGGTCGTCATGGTGAACGCGGAGCCGTTCATCGAGAGCACCGCGGGGCTGAGCAGCGTGCCGGGAGCATCGATCTGCAGCAGAGATCCGAAAGTCACGATCGTTGCGACGAGATCGGTCTCGGCGGTGTTCACGAAGCGGGTTGACATAGGCTTTCAAAGCTCCCTGTCGATGCAGCTGACTGCCGAAAAAGCTTTCCACAGGCCCGCTGTCCAGCCATCGCAACATCCTTCTGGTTGGTGTTGCGGCGACCGATTGAATTTACCGGGCTCACCTCGGTCAAAATACGACGCCAACGCTGCACGCCATACGGGCGATCGTGCCTCGGCTGCGCCGTGGAGTATGGTCAGGCTTCAACCGGCTGTGTCGGATAGGCCAGTTCGTGGCGGGCGCGCCACTCTGGAACCACGTAGTTGATGATCAGCGACCGGCGCAGACCACGGATCTTGCGCGGGGCGAAGCCGTGCCAGGTGTTGGCGGCGGGCAGGAAGATCAGCCCGGTGTTGAACGCGCCGGAAGCACGGCAGACCAGATTTCGGTCGGCATCGAGGATATCGGTGCCCCAATCCTCGGCATCCGGGTGGTCGGACAGATAGATCAGCATGGTGAACAGTTTGGCGCCGATATCGGTGTGCGGCTCCAGCCAGAAACCGTCGGTGTCCAGGCAGTATTCGATGCGCAGGAAACTGCCAGCCAGGGTGCGTCCGCAGACATCCTGCAGCAGAGCCACCATTGCCTCATCCTGGAAGGTTTCGGCCAGGCGGTCGCAGACAGGATAGCGCGCGCGGTTCGTCTCGGAGACGAAGATGCGGCTGCCGTTATGGGTTTCGCGCTTGCCGTTGGTGTCGTCCACCACGGGGGCATCGAACGGCAGATCGATGAGCGCATTGCACATCGCCGGCGGCAATATGTTCTGCGGCAGCCAGTGCGGATAGGGCACATCGCCGTACGGCGCGGAGCAGATGGCGCGGCGGATACGGGCGCCTTCCATGCAAAGCGGTGTGTCCAGGGCACGGATATGGTTCATGGCGATGCCATCCTTCCGTTGATGTTCAGGCGTGGAACAGGCGTTTGATACGGGCGGAAAAGCCGTGGCGCAGGATTTCGCGCCGGGCGGCCGTGGCATCGGTCATCCAGTTCAGCATGATCGCCTTGCGCGGCCCGTCGAACGGCTTGTGGCCGTGCCAGGATTTATCGGACCGGCGGAAGGTGATCAGCGTGCCGGCATCCGGCGGAACCTCGGCGGCCATATCCTCAATGTCGTCGGGGCCCCGCAGCACGCGCAACCGGCCGCCATCGGCGGACCAGGTCTCGTTCAAATAGATCAGCGCGGTGATCAGCTTGCTCTCGCTGTCCGTGTGGATTTCGCCGTCCTGCGGGCGGGTGCGCGCGCGCAGGGTGATCATCAGGCTGTCGATGGACAACGGCAGGCCATATTTTTCCGCGAACAGGCGGGTGAAGGCGGGGCTGCGCAACTCCGCCAGCAGCCGGCCGAAGGCGTCGTCGCTTGGCCGTGTCGGGGCCGGCAGCACGCCGGGCAGGTCGGGCGCGGGAAAGCTCGCGGCGACCGCTACCGCGATGTCACGCGACAGGAAGCCGGGCACCACCATATGTTCGTACGGAACGGACTGTAGCGGCGTTTCGGCGAAGCGACGAAAATCGGTAAGGTTGGCATCGATAGTGAGTGTGTCGACCATAGGGACTCCGCAATTCAGCCGGTCCCGCGCGAATCGATCGCATTTGGATGGCTGTTTACAGAGTACCGCACCGATGAATGATAGGCGCGTTGATCTGGATCATATGTTGCGGTGCGGGACTGACACCCAAGCGATCTTGTCAGTCCCCGATCGGCGGCCTCCGCCGTCAGGCTTTGATCAGCGGGCATCCACCCTCATTGAGGGGACGGAAGGATTGTTCCAGGGGGATGGTGTCGATCACCTTCTGCACATCCCACTGGGATTTGCTCTCGGCAGGGGACTTGGCCTCGAACAAATAGGTGGCGTGCAGCTTGCGGCCATCTTCGCGCACGCTGCCCACACCGAAGCAATCGTCATCGGTGGGCAGGCGTTTCATCATGGCGACGGTGTCGCGTCCAGATGCCTTGGCCTTGTCCACGCCCAGCTCCGCCGCCGCCTTGAGGTAGTGCAGCGTCGCGGAATAGGCGCCGGCATGGGTCATGGATGGATAGTTGTCGGGTGTTTTCGGCAGCACCCGCTTGGTGAAGGCGCGAGTACGGTCGTTCAGATCCCAATAGAAGGGCTGGGTGTTGATCAGGCCCTGGCCGGCATCCAGACCCATGCCATGAATGTCGGTCGTCTGTGCGGCGAGGGCGACCATGCGGATGCCCTGCTGCGGCAGGCCGAACTCCCGCGCCTGCTTCATGCAGTTGACGATGTCGTTGCCGCCATTGGCGAGCGCAATAACCTTGGCTCCGCTCGCCTGGGCGGCGAGCAGGTAGCTGGAGAAATCGGTGACACCGGGGAAGGGGTGCTTGGAAACACCCAGCACCTTGCCGCCCTGGGCTTCGACGAACCGGGTGCAGTCCTGCGTCAGGGACACGCCGAACGCGTAGTCGGGCGCGATGATGTACCAGGCCTTGTAGCCGGACTTGGTGAGTGACAGGGATGGGCCGTGCGCCAGCATCCAGCTGTCATAGGTCCAATGCACCATGTTCTCCGTGCAGGCGGGGCCGGTAAGGGCGGCGGTGACCGCGCCCGAATTCAAATGGACCTTGTTCTTCTGCTTGGTCAGCGTGTTCATCGCCAGCGCGATGGCGCTGTTGTTGAGCTCCAGCACGGCGTCGATGTCGCCGCGGTCGAACCATTCACGGGCGATGCCCATGGCGATGTCGGGATTGTTCTGATGGTCGGCGGGAATGAGTTCGACCTGCATGTTATGCGCGGCTGGGTTGAAATCCTCGATCGCCTGACGCGCACAGATGATGGACGTGGCGCCGGAGGTGGCGCTGTACGGGCCGGATATGTCGGTCAGGTGCCCGATGCGCAGGACCTGTGCCGCGCGGGCAGGGCGGATCAGCGCGGCACTGCCGGCAGTCGCGAGGCCAACGGTGGCCAGGCCGGAGAGCACGGTGCGACGTGTTGGGTTTTGGACATTGGACATGTGGTTTATCTCCCTGGCTTTTTCATTGACGGGAAGGTTGTCATGAATATTCAGGGCCCGCCAGTCAGGGGATGCCAGTGCGGGGCGGGCATGCGGCAGGGGACGAATTTCTGGCTGAAAATGATCCAGATCAATTTTGGCGGCCACGATTCTCGGTCAAAATGTTTGCGGCGGAACATTGTCCTACCATAAAAAAGGAAACGATCATGTCTGGCGGAACCATGAATACCGACGGTACCGGGGTTGGCCGCGACTGGGAACAGCCGGTTCGGCTGACCAACCCGTCCAAGGGCCAATTTGTGCCGTTCCTGCTGGCCATCGCGATCTCCCTGGCGTCGGCCATCGGGCTGTTGCTGGTTTTCCCCATGCATTGAGGCTTCGGGGGCATCAGCGCCCCCGGAACATCAGGCCTTTGGCGACCGGTCGCCGGGCTCCGCTCTGCGTTGCCAGGGGGCGGGTTATTGGTCTACCGATAAGGTATGACCACGCACGCTTCCTTTGACTGTATCGTGATCGGCGGCGGCATCGTCGGCCTGGCGCATGCCCTGGCTGCGAGAGGCGCTGGTTTGCGTGTTGCACTGGTTGAGCGGAACGCGCGGGCCATCGACGCTTCCATTCGGAATTTCGGCTTCATAACGATCACCGGTCAGCAGGCGGGCATCACCTGGCGCCGGGCATTGCGGGCCCGTGCCGTGTGGGCCGATCTGGTGGAGCGGGCCGGTATCTCGGTGCACCATCGTGGACTGCTGGTTTGTGCCCGCAGGCCGGAGGCGATGGCGGTGCTGGAAGAATTCGCGGCCGGACCGATGGGCGCCGGTTGCCGATTGCTCGGGCAAGCGGAGACGGCTGCCTGCGGTCCGGCGCTGCGCGGCGATCTGGTGGGTTCGCTGCACAGTCCCCACGAATTGCGGGTAGAAAGCCGCGAGGCGGTTGGCCAGGTAACGGCGTTTTTGGCAGGGCAGGGCGTGACCTTCTTCAATCGGGTCGCGGCCCACAGCGTGTCCGAGGGACGTGTGGAGACCCGCGCCGGCACGCTGTTCGCCCCGCATATAATCGTGTGCCCCGGCACCGATCTGGCGACGCTGTTTCCGGAGGTGATGGCCCGCCGGCAGACCACCCTGTGCAAGCTGCACATGCTGCGCGTGGCCGATCCCGGCTGGCGGCTGCCCGGCGCGGTGATGAGCGATCTCGGCCTGGTGCGGTATCTCGGCTATGCCGGCTGTCCGTCGCTACCGGCGCTCCACGCTCGCTTGCGACAGGAACAGGGGCAGGAACTGGCCGACGGCGTGCATCTGATCGCGGTCCAGGGGGCGGATGGCTCCCTGGTCGTGGGCGACAGCCATCATTACTCGGACGCGCCGGACCCGTTCCAGCCGGAAGCCGTGGATGCCCTGATCCTGCGCGAGTTGTCCGCGGTGCTGAACCTTCCGGCACCGCGCGTGGTGGAGCGCTGGGTGGGGGTCTATCCATCCGGACCGGAGGTCTGCTTCACCGAAGCGCCGCTGCCGGGCGTGCGCCTGGTGCTGGTGACCAGCGGGACCGGGGCCAGCACGGCCTTCGCGATCGCCGAGGAAACCCTGGCCGACCTGCTGGGTCAGCCACAACCCCTGCATGCCGAAGGAATGGCCGCATGACGACGCCCCCAAGATTGCAGGCGGCCATTCTGGATTGGGCCGGCACCGTGGTGGACCATGGCAGCCGTGCCCCGATGGGGGCCTTCGTGCGCGCCTTCACCGAGTTCGGCGTCGAAATCAGTGTCGCCGATGCCCGTGCCCCGATGGGCATGGCAAAATGGGAGCATATCTGGGCCGTCGGCCATCGCCCGGCGGTGGCCGCTTCCTGGTGGGCGCGGCACGGGCGGGACTTCGCCAAGGCGGACGCGGATGCGATCTTCGCGGTGTTCGAGCCGATGAACGTCGCTTCCGTGCGCGACCATGCCGACATGATCCCGGGCGCCGTCGCCGCGATCGATGCCCTGAAGGCCGACGGCCTGCGGATCGGCTCCACGACCGGCTATACCCGCGCGATCATGGATGTGCTGGAACCGCTGGCGGCGGCGGCAGGCTACGCGCCGGAAATCACCGTTTGCGCCGGCGAACTGCCGACCGGCCGGCCCAGCCCGCTGATGATGTGGTACGCCATGGCCAGGATGGGCGTTTGGCCGGCCTGGAGCGTGGTAAAGGTGGATGACACCATCGCCGGCATCGGCGAAGGTGTATCCGCCGGCACCTGGACGGTGGGCCTGTCGCTGAGCGGCAACATGGCCGGCCTGTCCGCCGAAGAACTGGCCGCCTTGCCCAGCGCGGAACGGACAGCCCTGAGGGCTCGCGCCGAGGCGGAATTGCTGGCTTCCGGTGCCGATCTCGTCATCGACAGCCTGGCCAGCCTGCCGGCGGCCGTACGTGAAATCAACGCCAGGCTGGCGCGCGGCGAGCGCAAGCTTCCGGTAGGGTAGGGGACCGTCCCCGCTCTAATCCGCCACTGCCGCCGGCAATTCCGTTCCACGGCGCGCCTGCGCCTGCGGCACCCAAGGCCGATCGCCACGCTCCGCCCGGTCGGTCAGGATGCGCGCCCCCCCAGGCCCCAGCCAGATCGCCGCCGCCCCCTCCCGCCATACGGTAAAACGATCCACCAGCAGCGGCGAAGGCGGCGGGCAGGCATCCCGG
>CAINEA010000191.1 GCA_903847525.1 uncultured Acetobacteraceae bacterium
CCAAGCCAAGTATGGGGTTTTGGGGGCTTGCCCTTAAAGGGAGCCAGGGGCACAGCCCAGGCCTTCTTCCGCTACGGCGGCGGGGCGAAGCTTTGGACCAGGCTGCCGGCAACCAGCCGCCAGCCGTCCACCAACACGAAGAAGATCAGCTTGAACGGCAAGGAAACCGCGCTTGGCGGCAGCATCATCATGCCCAGGCTCATGAGTACGGACGAAACCACCATGTCGATCACCAGGAACGGCAGATAGAGCAGGAACCCCATTTCGAAGGCACGGCGAAGTTCTCCGATGACAAACGCGGGAACGATGGCCCGCCAGGCCGGGGGCTCACTCGGTTCGAGACGAGCGAGATCAAGAAATAGTTGTAGATCGCTGCCGCGGACGTTGGCGGCCATGAAGCGACGGAATGGTTCCGCGGCCTGGGTCAGGCCGTCGAGTTCGCCGATCTTGCCCTGGCTGAGCGGCAACAATCCGGCGGTCCAAGCCTGATCCAGCACGGGCTGCATGACGAAGAAGGTCAGGAACAGCGCCAGGCCGATCAGCACCATATTCGGAGGCGTGCCCTGGGCGCCGATGGCGCTGCGCAGCAGCGACAGCACGATGACGATGCGGGTGAACGCCGTCATCATCACCAGCAGGCTGGGGGCCAGTGAGAGTACGGTGATTAGCGCAGTCAGCTGGATCAGCCGTCCGGTGGCGCCAGGATCGCCACCTTGGCCGAGGTCTATATTGACCGATTGCGCCTGCGCCACCGCGGGCAACAGGAAAAAGATCAAGGTCAGAAGGCGGGTCATGCCCAGGCGAATCATGACTTCGGCGGCAGCCAGCCGAGCAGAACGTCCTGGGTGCCACCGGTCAACAGCAGTAGATCGTTTCCATCGCAGCTTATCAGGAGCAATCGCTTGCGGGGGCCAAGGGCAAGGCTGTCTGTGATCGCCATACGCTTGCCGGCAAGCGGATGGCTGGCGGCGCGCGCCATGCGCAAGGCGCGTCCGGCAAGCCAGATCAGGCAGACGACGAAAGCAAGTGCCGCGATCGCGCTGAGCGCCGTCGTAAAGGGGTGGTCCATGTCGGAATTTTTCCGGATATGGGGCGGGGGAGAGACGTCAGCCGTCCGGATCCTGGGTGCTGTGCTCGCGGAGGGTGCTGGACAGGCTATCGAGATCGGCCAACAGATTGATGAGTAAGGGGCGAAGCGTGCGACCCTCGTCCGGGGGAAGGTCGAGGGTTTTCGCGCAGAGCAGCCCGACCTGCCGCTCGAGCCCCATCAGATCGACGCTGCGTCCACCGGCAACCAGGGCGCGCGTCATGCGCAGCACGTGGCTGAGGTTGGTGCTGAAGCCGAGCATGGCTTCCATGCCGGAGAGAACGGGTTGGTGCTGCATAGTCCGATGCTAGGGGCGAGCAGTTACTGAAACCTTTCCACCCGGCCGGAGCCGGGAGATGGATCGTTGCGGCCGGCGTTAAGTCTTTGTTCAGCCGCTGAAGTTAGCGTTCCGCTCCGAATAGGAAGGAACGGTCCGATGGGGATCGCATTGCTGGATCTGGCGGAAAAACGGATGGCGTGGGCCGATCGGCGCCAACAGGTTCTGGCGCAGAACATCGCCAATGCAAACACGCCGCATTGGCAGGCACGCGATCTGACACCGTTCTCGGCGGCTCTGGCCAAGGCGAATGGCGCGGGCATGGCATTGACGCAGACCCGGCATCTGGTCGGCGTCGGGCAAGGGGCAACTGGCCAGCCGGAGGTTCAGAAGGCGGCTGAACGGGCACCGGACGGAAATGCTGTCGCGCTGGACGAGCAACTTACCAAGATCGCCGATACGGAAACGGCGCAGGAACTGGCGACCAATTTGTACAAAAAATATCTGGGTATGTTCCGCGTCGCACTGGGCCGCGGGCAGTAGGGCGAAGCCATGGCAGGTATTCGGGACGAATTTGCGTAGGAGGGTGGCTTGGATCTGACAAATGCTTTGGCGATCTCATCGCGAGGGATGGATGTGCAGACCACGCGGCTACGCGTGATCGCCGAGAATTTAGCCAATCAGGACAGCACGGGATCGACCAAGGGCGCCGATCCGTACCGGCGCAAGACCATCACGTTCGAAAACAAACTGGACCGGGCGCTGGGTCAGACCACCGTCAAGGTGAAGGAGATCGGGCAGGACAAATCGGACCTGCCGTTGCGCTTCGACCCGTCGAACCCGGCGGCGGACGCAGCGGGCTACGTCAAACTGCCGAACGTCAACAGCTTTACCGAGGTGATGGACATGCGGGAGGCACAGCGTTCCTACAGCGCCAATCTATCGGTGATGCAGGTGACGCGAAGCATGCTGACTCGCACAATTGATATGCTGAAATGAGCACACTTCCGATCGCGGCGCCGGTCGGGATCCCGACCATCACCGTCCGCCCTTCGACCGCCGCGCAGGCCTATGGGCGGGTGGATAGCGGCGCCCAGGGTGCGGAGGCCGGCGGGTTCGGGGCAGTGATGCAGCGGGCGATGCAGGGCGTGGTCGATAGCGGCCATACAGCGGAGGCGAAATCGATGGAGGCGATCGCGGGCAACGGGAACTTCACGGATGTGGTCACCGCGGTCTCCAAGGCCGAACTGGCGTTGCAATCGGCCACTGCGATCCGCGATCGTGTGGTGCAGGCCTACCAGGACATTATGCGCATGCCGATCTGATGATGCGATGCGTTGGGTGCAGACGAAAAGCAGCCGGTAGACCGCGCCGGATGGGCGGTCGCTGGCAGTTCAGCTCCCGTCCGGTCGCGACGCCTCCTGAATGACGGAGGGTGATCTGGCCGTTCTGATGCGGGAAGCGATGTGGGTGTCGCTGCGGCTCGGCGGACCGCCATTGGCGGTCGCTCTGGCGGTCGGGTTGCTCGTGTCCTTGTTGCAGGCGATCACCCAGATCAATGAAGCGACGCTGGCTTTCGTGCCGAAGGCCCTAGCCCTGGCGCTGACGATGCTGCTCCTGGGGCCGTTCATGCTCTCCACCCTGACCCAGTTCACGCACATCGTGTTCGACCGTCTGGTTGTGGCCGGGGGATCGTGACACCGGCGCAGGAACTGGCCGCCGATCTTGCCGCGCAGGCGTTTCTGGCCTCGCTGCCGGGACTGGCATTCGCGTTTGTGCTGGTGATCGGACGCGTTGGCTCGGCACTGATGCTGTTGCCCGGGCTAGGGGAATCAGACTTGCCGATGATGCTCCGGGCAGGCTTGGCCCTGTGCATCAGCCTTTTGCTGTTGCCTGCGATTGCGCCGCTGGTCGGCGCCGCGCCGGATGACGGCATGGCGATGGCCGGCATGGTGCTGGCGGAGGTGACGACCGGGCTTTGGCTGGGTTGGCTGACGCGCATGGTGGTGCTGGCCCTGCCGATCGCGGGGCAGATGATTTCGTTCATGCTCGGATTGTCGAACGTGCTGCAACCGGATGCCGAACTCGGCGCGCAGGCGACGGCGCTGGGGCGGATGCTGTCATTGGCGGCGCCGTTGGTGGTCTTGGTTTCCGGCCTCTATGCGC
>CAINEA010000192.1 GCA_903847525.1 uncultured Acetobacteraceae bacterium
ATCAACGCGCAGAACTGCGTGCACTGCAAAACCTGCGACATCAAGGATCCCACGCAGAACATAAATTGGGTAACCCCGGAAGGCGGCGGCGGGCCGGTCTATCCAGGAGGGATGTAACGTCTCAAGGGCAATAAGGTGACGTGGGTACACCCCGTCTGGCTTGGCGTTGAATATCCGGTTACGGAGGATTACGTCGGGCTGGCTAAAATCGATGAAAAATCAGTGACATTTTTGATTTAGATCAATCACCTTCGTTTTGCGTGCGGTTATGTCTGCAATCAGCGGACTCTTCCGCGTCGTCCAAGGCCAGAAAGGGATTTTTGCATGAAACGCATGATTACGGCCAGCCTGGGATGGATCCTCACCGGAGGAATGGTCCTCGCGCTGACAGCTTGCAATCCACAACCCCCTCCTCCCGCATCGCTCCCAAGCAAGCCCTCTCCGCCTTCCGCCTGCGACGCTTCGCAATTGAAGCCAGGGATGGGTCAGCCACAATCCGGATATTCGTCGGAAGGCTGCGGCAACTAAAGTCGCGGCTTGGCCCCACGGAGGCTTGGCCTCCGTGGGTAGCCAGCCCCCCTGCGGCGGGATCCAGGCAGGGCGGAAAACCTCCGCGTTACACTCCAGCGAGGTTTCGGTCTGGAACGAAACCGGGTATTTGGTTCCGTCCGGAGGCCCAGATGCATTCATCTCGATTTTTCGACGCATTTCTCCTTGCCGTCGGCTTGGCGTTCGGCGCTATCGGAATTTCCTGGAATCCGTCATGGGATCGTCTCGCGGCAGGCCTCTGGAACAGCCACGGCAGTGCCGCATGGGCCGCGGCGGAGAGGTCTTTTACCCCCTTCACATCCGATGCATTCGCAGCGGCCCAGCGCCGGGGACAACCCGTTCTGGTTTACATCTCGGCAAGTTGGTGCCCGACATGCTCCGTGCAGCGGCCCGTGCTGAATGAGTTGGTTGAATCTCCGGAATTCAACGACCTCCAGCTTTTCCAGATCGATTTCGACACGCAGAAGAACCTCGTTCGCGCCATGGGTGCGCAGTTGCAGAGCACCCTCATCGTGTTTCGTGGCACCCAGGAAAAAGGCCGCCTCGTCGGGGACACGGACCGCGATGCCATCAAGGCGCTGATCGAGAAAGCCTATCAGCAGGCGAAGTAGGGTGCCGCTATGGGTCTATCGCCCGCCACTATGGGCTATGGCTTTATCGCGGGAGTAATATCGCTGCTTTCTCCCTGCGTGCTGCCGCTGCTTCCCCTGGTGCTGGGGGCCGCGACGGCCAAGCACAAGAGCCGCCTTATTGCTTTGGCCGGCGGTTTAATTTTGTCCTTTATGGGCGTCGGCCTGTTCGTCGCCATAATTGGGTTTTGGATCGGCCTCGACAGCGGCTTTTTTCGCGCTGTCTTCGCGGTGCCGCTCGGGGTATTCGGGATCGTCCTGCTGAGTGGTGCCTTGCACCAGCGATTTGCGCTCTCGGCTGGACCGCTCGCCAATGCCGGAAACATCCTGATTGATCGGATTTCGCCGGACAGCTTCAGCGGGCAGTTCTTGCTCGGCCTGCTCCTCGGCGCGGTATGGGCCCCTTGTGTTGGGCCGACGCTCGGCGCGGCATCGCTCCTCGCGGCGCAAGGGCGCGACCTGCCGGGTGTCATCGCTGCCATGGCCGCATTCGGACTGGGCACTGCGGTGCCGATGATCCTGATCGGCCTGCTGTCGCAGGAGGCGTTCGTGACGTGGCACGGCAGGCTGTCCCGCACCGGACGAATCGGAGAGCGTATTCTAGGCGCCAGCGGCCTCGTTGTGGCCGTCCTGATCCTGACAGGCCTCGATCGCTCGCTCGAGACCGCACTGCTGGCCGCGTCCCCTGCCTGGCTGATCAGATTGACCACTCGGTTCTGATCCAACACAGGCATGACAGCCTGCCGGTCTATCCGCAATTACTGTTTGGCAATAATCTTGTCGCGGACCTTCTCGTAGACACCCTGCGAAATGATCTTGTTCGATACCAACTCGTCCTTCCCCCGATAGGGGCGCCCGGCAATGATCGCCTTCGCCCGCACGGGTCCGATCTGCGGCACCGCGGCCAGTTCAGCCTCGGTCGCGGAATTGATATCGACCGGCCCCGCCCTCCCCGGTTTCCCGGCAGATGTCTGTGCGGCAGCCGATCCAATCCAGGCAGGGATCGGCATCAGCGAAGGCAAAGCCAGCACGAGGCCGGCGGCTAAAATAACAATACGACCGTAATTCATCCGTTTCCTCATTTTAAGCAGTGATGGGAACGCGCGCTGGCGGCATGGCCGCAGACGCTCGCTCAGAATTTCGGCCCGGATCACACGTCAGGCCGAGACAGACGCGTGCGATCGCCACGCACGATCAATACATGGTCCCCGACCTGGAAACGCTGTTCGTTGGATTGCACCACGGCAATAGTGGCGCCGCCGGCTTCCCGGACAACGAAATCCATCGCCGGCCCCGGCACCTCCGTGTCCTTGCGGCTCGCGCCGGCATCCGCCGTTCTCGCCAGGCCGGCCAGAACGGTCGCGCCGGCACCCGCCGAGCCCGGATCGACGCCCGGGCGCACGGGCCGCATCGCCAGGATCGTGCCGCGCGATACCGCCGGAACCCGCGGCCCGGGATCGGCGGTCAAAGTCGCGTTATCCGCCGCACAGGAACCGGCCAGCAGAACGACGGCAAGCATCCGAGCCGCACAGGCGGACCGCCTTCCTTCCCGCGCCATCGAATAAGTCCGGCTAAAATCGTTCATGATCCCCGCATCGCTCTTCTGTTCGCCAGGCTCCGTTCCCTAACCAGCCCACAGCCCACAGGCCGCTTCCGACCCACCGATGGCAGTGTCGACGAGGTCACGCCCCGAAGCTTTATGAACTTTACGCGATCTGCCTCGTCGATAACATATTGCCGAGAACAGCTGCATCGGATAATGGGTTAGCGCCTATTGCTGAGTTCCTATCTGAGCGGCGGCCCTCCGGGCCGGCGTCGCTCCAGTTTTTCCCTGGGCCAATCTTTGGGCCTTGCTATGACGGAGGCTATCTGCGGATGACGTTGGTTTCCCGCTCTCCCGCTGGCAAATTCGCTGTCCCCATTAAATCCAGCCTCCCACCAACCGCATGGCTCCGCGCCTTCGGTTGCGTTGCGGTTCTGGCTCTGTTGTCGGCCTGCGCCGGCGGCCCACAGGTAAGCGCGACCCAGGAAGCGTCCGACTATGCCTCCCGCGCCCGCGGCGACTATCGCCCGCCTGGCCCGCCGAGCGATCCCTGGGGGCCCTATATCCGTGAAGCATCCAAGCGCTTCGATGTGCCGGACAGCTGGATCCGGGCCGTTATGCGCCAGGAATCCGGTGGCTCGCTCTATCGCAATGGCCGCCTGATCACCTCCAGCGCCGGCGCCATGGGCCTGATGCAGGTGATGCCCGGCACGTATGACGAGCTACGGGAGCGCCATGGCCTTGGGCCGGACCCGTTCGACCCACATGAAAACATCATGGCCGGCACCGCCTATCTGCGCGAGATGTACGACATCTACGGCTCGCCCGGCTTCCTGGCCGCCTACAACGCCGGCCCGAACCGCCTGGATGACTACCTGAGCAACAACCGCACGCTGCCGGACGAAACGCGCAAATACGTTGCCGCCATCAGCCCGCGCCTGGCCGCCGCCAGCCCCAACCGGCCTTCCCCGGCCCAGCAATACGCCATGAACGATCTCCCGACCTATATCCCGGCCGGCACCCGCTATGGCCGCAACGGCGTGCCGCCGGTCGATATCACCAGCGTCGCCTATCGCACCAACACCGGCAGCGCCGTCGCCATCGCCGCCCGGCAGGGCAGCGTTCCCGCCGCTGCCCCTGGCGCGGTGCAGATTGCCCAGCTGCCCGAGCCGCCGCGTGCGCCAGAACAGCCGCGTGCCGAGCCGGTGCAGATGGCGGAGGCGGCTCCGCCGCCCCCTTCGGCCCCTGCTCCCGTCCCTGTCCGGATCGAACAGGTGGCAATGGCGGCTCCTTCGCCGCAGCCGCTTCCAGCACCTCCGGCCCCGGCTCCCACGCCTGAGCAGCAGGTCGCGTTCTTCGTGCCGCCGGCACCGCCGCAGTCCCGCTTTCACCTGATCGCCTCCGCACAGGCCGCCGAGCCGGTGCCGATGCGCCGTCCCGCCACAGGCACCACCGCCAGCGGCCGCTGGGCCATCCAGGTCGGCGCCTTCGGCAGCGAAAGCCTGGCGCATGCCGCCCTCGGGTCCGCGAAGGACCACGCGCGCGATCCGCTTTCCACCGCGCACGCCTCCGTTTCCACCGTGCATCAGCCGAAGGGCACGCTCTATCGCGCCCGCATGGTCGGCCTGTCGCGCGAAGCGGCGGTGCAGGCCTGCGAGAAGCTCAGCCGCAAGTCCAATTGCATCGTCCTGTCGCCGGATGCGCAATCTTAGCGACGGACAATCCGGCCTGAAGACGCGAGCCTGACGATACAGGCCTGTTTGGCAGACGCCAGACAGGCCTGTTTTCGTTTGAGGCTGCCGATCTGTCGAAACGGGTGACCGCTTGCGGTGACCGGAGCGGCGGATCAAACTAACCGGGCAGGTCGGAATACCGGCCGCGCAACCCGAGCCGGCACGTCCGGCACCCGCCGTCAGAGGAACCTCCAGGCCCATGTCCACCGTACATTCCGGCGCCGCGCGCCCCGCTATCCATGCAATCGGGGGCCAGTTCTCCAGCCTGACGCCGCTGCTCGCCCCCCGCTCGATCGCCGTCATCGGCGCCTCCAGCGACCCGACCCGGATCGGCGGCCGTCCCATCGCCTACATGAAAAACCAGGGTTTCAAGGGTGCGCTGTATCCGGTGAACCCAACCCGGCCGGAAATCCAGGGTCTGAAGGCCTACGCCTCGATCGCCGACCTGCCGGAACCCCCGGATGTCGCCATCGTCGCCGTCCCGGCCAACATCGCCGTGCAGGCCGTCTCCGACCTCGCCAAGCTCGGCGTCAAAGGCGTGGTGATGTTCACCGCCGGCTTCGCCGAGGTGGACGAGGCGGGCGAGCGCGCCCAGTCCGCCATGATCGCCGAGGCCCGCCAATCCGGCATGCGCATCCTCGGCCCCAACTGCCTCGGCGTGTTCGACTCCCGCCTGGGCTATTACGCCACCTTCTCCTCCTCGTTCGACAGCGGCTGGCCCGTCCCCGGCCGCATCGGCATCGCCAGCCAGTCCGGCGCCTATGGCACCCATCTCTACACCCTCGCCCGCAACCGCGGCATCGGCGCCTCCCTCTGCGTCATGACCGGCAACGAGGCGGACGTCACCGTCGGCGAATGCATCGGCTGGCTGGCGGAAAACCCGGAAGTGGACGTCATCGCCGTCTATGCCGAGGGCATCCGCGAGGCCCCCGGCCTGATCGCCGCCCTCACCGCGGCCAAGGCGTCGAAAAAGCCGATCGTCATGCAGAAGGTCGGCCGCAGCGAACTCGGCGGCAAGGCCGCCAAGTCGCACACCGCCTCCATCGCCGGCGACGACGCCGTCACCGAGGCCGTGATGGCCGAGTTCGGCGTCTTCCGCGCCCGCAATTCCGAGGAAATGCTGGACATCGCCCACACCGCCACCCGCAAGATCTACCCCGTCCGCAACACCCTCGGCGTCATCACCGTCTCCGGCGGCGCCGGCGTGCTGATCAGCGACGTGGCCGAGGGCCTCGGCCTCGACATGCCGGAAATGCCGCAGGACGCGCAGGACAAATTGCGCGCCCTCATTCCCTTCTGCGCCCCCCGCAACCCGGTGGACGCCACCGCCCAGGTCACCAACGACATCACCCTGGTCAACACCTTCACGGAATCCATGGTCCGTGACGGCGGCTATGCCTCGGTGCTCGGCTTCTTCTCCATGACCGCCTCCTCCAAGCGCTGGCCGGCGATCCGCGAGCAACTGAACCCGGTGATGAAGGCCCATCCGGACCGCCTTTATGTCCTCTCCGTCATCACCCCGCAGGCCGGCCGCGACGAGTTGGAAGCCGATGGCTGGGTCGTGCATGAGGACCCGACCCGCGCCGTCGTCGCCATCGACGCCATGGGCCGCTACGGCGCCGCCTTCGCCGCCCCACCCCCCGCCGCCCCGCCTTCCGTTCCCCAAATCGCCCTGCCCGCCGCCACCCCCACCGAAGCCGAGGCCAAGCGCCTGCTGGCCGAGGCCGGCATCGCTTCCGCGCCGGAAGCCGCCTGCGATTCCGCCGAAACCGCCGTCGCCGCCGCCGAGGGCTTCGGCTTCCCGGTGGTCATGAAGATCCTCTCGCCGGACATCCTCCACAAATCCGAAATCGGCGGCGTGCTGCTGGATATTGCCGACGCCGCTTCCGTGCGCGAAGGCTTCGCCCTGCTGCTGGAACGCGCCAAAACCGCCGCCCCGCATGCCCGGATCGAGGGCGTGCTGGTCGCCAAGCAGCTCAAGGGCGGCGTCGAATGCATCCTCGGCATCCATCGGGACCCGGTGTTCGGTCCCATGGCCATGTTCGGCCTCGGCGGCATCTTCGTCGAAATCCTCAAAGACGTGGTCTTCCGCCGCTGCCCCTTCGGCGTGGACGTGGCCGAGCAGATGATCCGCTCGATCAAGGGCGCCCCCCTGCTGCTCGGCGCCCGCGGCCGCCAGCCCGCCGACGTGAAGGCCCTCGCCGCCATGCTCGCCCGCCTCTCGGTCTTCGCCCACCAGGCCGGCCCGGCGCTGCAATCCATCGACCTCAACCCGGTCTTCGCCATGCCCGAAGGCCAGGGCGCCTTCGCCGCCGACGCGGTCATCGAGATCGGCGGCTAGCCCTCCCCGAACCACATCGAACCCGGCAGACAGTGGGTATGCCCCTCACCCCGTAGGGTGGGTGCAACCCACGATCTTCCGTCCGATCGTCACCGAACCTTGGCCGACGACCCTCACGATGCGCTAGGCTGTCTCCTCCACCACCAACCCAGGAGCCAGAATGCCAACGCTCGCCGAAGAACTCGCCACGATCCGGCGCGGCGCGGAGGGGGACGGCACCAAGCCCGGCCGCATCCCGCCCGACCTGCTCGCGATCATGCACCGCGTCACCCGCGACCAGCAGCAATCGGATTTCCGCACCCGCATGCCCGCCATCGGCCAGCCCGCCCCGGCATTCACCCTGCCGAACCAGGACGGCACGCCCATCGCCTCGGCCGCCCTGCTCGCGAACGGACCGCTGGTGGTCTCCTACTTCCGTGGCCAATGGTGACCGTACTGTAGATCAGAGCTGTATGCTTTGAATGCAGTATTGCCCGCCATCCGCTCGCACGGCGCCGGCCTGGTCGTCATCTCGCCGCAACTGCCGGCGTTCCTGGCCGACCTGAAAACCAAGCTGAAACTGGATTTCGACATTCTTCACGATGCCGACAACCGCGTCGCCGAAACCTTCGGCATCGGCATGCAACTGCCGCCCGACCTGATCGAGGTCTACAAGAAGATCGGCGTCGATCTGGTGAAGTTCAACGGCAACGATCTCTGGCGCCTGCCCGTCCCGGCCCGTTTCGTGCTGGACCGCGCCGGCATCGTCCGCGCCGTGGAAGCCGACCCGGACTATACCACCCGCCCGGAGCCCGAGGTCACGCTCGAAGCCCTGCGCGCCCTCGTCTGAACGCCAACTCCCCGCGCCGCAACGCGTGGGGAGAAGCGGCGCCGTCCGCTCGAATCGCCGAATGGGCGCCCCCCGCCATCTGCCGCGCAGCCTCATACGGAAGCGAACACCCGCATCTCCCCCAATCTCGCTACCGTCTCACGACGCGCACCATGAGAATTCGTCCCAAATTCTATCCCGCCCCCTTCCCCCTCCCCCTCTTGGGGTGGGCCGGGGTGGGGGGCCGCCGGCACACCCTCCCGATCCTTCCAAATTCGATCCCGCCCCCTTCCCCCTCCCCCTCGTGGGGAGGGCCGGGGTGCGGGGCCACCGGCACACCCTCCCGATCCTTCCAAATTCTATCCCGCCGCCAAACCCTCCGCCATCATCCCCAGCGCCGCATGCTCCGCCCACTCGGCCCGCCCCAGC
>CAINEA010000193.1 GCA_903847525.1 uncultured Acetobacteraceae bacterium
AGCTTCTCCCAGTCATTGCCGCCGCTGCGGCTGCGGTAGACCTGGAGCTTGCCGTCGAGCGGGAAATGTTCGGAATCGCTTTTGATCGGCACGACGTAGAGGGTTTCCGGCTCATGCGCGTGCACGTCGATGACGAAGCCGAAATCGGTGGGCAGGTTGCCGCTGATCTCGTGCCAGGTGTCGCCGGAATCGTCCGAGCGCATGACGTCCCAGTGCTTCTGCATGAACAGTGTGCCGGGGCGGGAGGGGTGCATGGCGATGTGGTGCACGCAATGGCCGATTTCCGCGGTGGGGTTGGGGATGTAGGCGGAGTGGAGGCCCTTGTTGATCGGCCGCCAGGTTTTTCCGGCATCGTCGGTGCGGAAGGCGCCGGCGGCGGAGATGGCGATGAAGATCCGTTCGGGGTTCGCAGGATCGAGCAGGATGGTGTGCAGGCACATGCCGCCCGCGCCGGGCTGCCAGTCCGGGCCGGTGCCGTGCCGGCGCAGGCCGGATAGTTCGTGCCAGCTGCCGGCGCCGTCACGGGACTGGAACAGGGCGGCGTCTTCCACGCCGGCGTAGATCGTGTCGGGATCTGTGAGCGAGGGCTCGATATGCCAGACGCGCTTGAACTCCCAGGGATGCGGGGTGCCGTCGTACCATTGGTGGGTGCCGGGAGTGCCGTCGTATTGAAAGTTATTGTCCATGGCGTTCCAGGTGAGGCCGCCGTCGTCGGAGCGCTGGATGACCTGGCCGAACCAGGCGGAGGTCTGCGAGGCGTAGATGCGGGCGGGGTCCACGGGGGAGCCCTTGAGGTGGAAGATCTCCCAGCCGGGGAAATGCGGGCCGGCGACCGACCAGTTCTTCCGCGTGCCGTCCGAGGTCAGGATGAACGCGCCCTTGCGGGTGCCGACAAGGAGACGGATTTGGGTCATGGTTGTTTCCTCTCGACGATCTGGCGGACGAGGCGAACCGCGGGTGGAGCGGGCGTGGGATATTACGACAGGAGGCCAGGCGGCGCGGTAGTAAGTTCGTGACGCGCGCCATGGGAAACGAGGCGGATCGGGGCAATCGGGCCGCATTTTTCCGGCCATCCGACCGGGAGCCGGGAAGCGGCCTTATCCATGCTTTGAGATGTCGGGAGCGAGCTACCGGAGGCCCGCGGCTCAGTCGCCGAAATACGCGTCCTCGAACTCGTCCAGCATTCCGCGCAACTCCGTGAGCATGGCGCGCATCAGCTTCTTCTGCGGTTCGTCGCACAGGCCCTCGCTGACGATCTGGCTCAGTGTCTGTCCGGCCTGGGCCAGCAGCTTCAGCGATTTGCGTTCAATCAGATCGGCCATCGTGTGCCATGCCTATCGGTTGCCAGATGGCGGAAGGGTAGCCCGAACGGCCCGGTGATGCCGAGGCCTGGGTGACGGGCAGTTCAAGGCGTGGGCGCAAGCGGGGGTTTGCTGACGGCGATCGGCCAGAGGACCTCCCCTGCCCCGAGCGCGTCGCGCGCCGTGACGGTCCAGGTGCCGGGCTTGTCGTTCAGCGCCAGCCGGAGCTGCCAGCGGCCGCGGCCGTCGCGCAAGGCGACGTTGGCGCTGTAGGGCTCCAGGATGCGGCCGGTGGGGTCGCGCACCTCGAGGTGCAGCACCGGCTGCGCGGCGGGGGTCGGGCCGGACTGGCGCAGGTCGAACGTCACGATGTCGCCGAGGCGGGCCGTGCGCGGGCCGTTCAGCACCGGTTTGGTCAGCGGCACCGGTGAGAGGGCGAACACGGTCGGCGCGGCGGGATCGAGTTTGACCGGAAAGCGGATCGCCTGTTCCGCCGGCGCCACGGCGCGCAAATCCGTCCGCCAGGCCGGCCTGGTGAGCTTCAGCACCGCCGGGCGGGTCGGGCCTAGATCGGGCTTTGCCAGATCGGGTTTTGCCGGATCGGGTTTGGCGGGCAGGTCGCGCAGCAAGCCGATAATCGTGACGCCGCCATTGCGGAACTGGCGCACATCCACGTCGCGCAGGATCGTGCCGTCCGCCGCTTCCACGGTGAACTGGGGCGTTACGCCGGCGTCCTTCAGGGCCGCGGCGAGCGGCGCGTCCGGGGCGTCGTCGCGTTGCAGGGCCTCGATCAGGCGGATTTTGCCGCCCAGGCCGGCCAGCGATGATCCCGGGGGGGCGGGCTGCGGCCGCTTGCGGCCGTGGCCGTCGTATTCGCCGGGAACCACGTCGGCCAGGACCACGCCGCCGCGGCGCACGAAACGGTCGATCGCCGCGGCTTCCCGGTCCGACAGCGCCAGCACGTGCGGCAGAACCAGCAGGCGGATGCCCCGTGCCTCCAGCGCCCCGTCGGCCAGAAGGTCAGGGGTCAGCCAGTTCGGCTGCAATCCGGCGTGCTGCAACAGGGTGGCCG
>CAINEA010000194.1 GCA_903847525.1 uncultured Acetobacteraceae bacterium
CGACAGCCAGAACAGGTCCGGCGCGAGCGCGCACCCGACCGAGGCCAGGGTGTAGACGCCAGTGGCGATCAGTAACGGCATTCGCCGGCCGAACCGGTCCGACAGCGTGCCCTGGGACAACTGCCCGATCGCCAGCCCGGCGAACCAGGCGGCCAGCGTGATCTGCGCGGTGCCCGGCGCGACGCCGTACGAGGCCTCGATCTGCGGAAACGCCGGCAGATACATGTCGATCGACAGCGGCGCCACGGCAGTCAGAAAGCCGAGCATCAGCGGCAGCCAGACCGGGACCCCGCCAGGGAGGCGTGATTCGGCGGGGCGTATATCTACGGGAGCATTCATCCCCCGAATTGGCACACGAGCTATTGTGCGGCGCAACACTCATTTGGAAATGGAGGGTTGCGCCACAGAAGCACGTTAGAATCGGCGCGCGGCGCCAAGCTTCAGAGGCGCCGGTCTTCAAGGGCGCCGGACTTCAGAGACGCCGGTCTTCAGAGACGCCGGGCTTCAGACGTCGTCCGAACCGCCGCCCGATCCCCAGTCGTTGCCGCCGGAATCGGCCCAGCCGGAATCGGGCTGGCGGTTCCAGTCGCTGCCGGGGTCCGCCGCGCCGCTGGTGTCCCAGGTGCCCTGATCCACAAAACCCTGGTCCGGCGGAACCGGCGGTGCGGGCAGGGGGTCTGGTGTCGCCCACGGACTGGCAACGGGGGCCGCTGCGAAGCCGGCGCCAGGCGCGCCACCGCCCATGCCGCCACCGAACATCCCGCCGCCGCCATGGCCGCCGGAGAACAGGTTCATCAGCGCGTTGCCCGCCACCATCCCGCCGGCCACACCGGCCGCCGTGGTCAGCGCCGAGCCGAGGAAGCCCGAGCCGGAGCGCTGGAACATGCCGGGTTGGTAGTTGGGCGGGTATTGCGGCGGCGGCGGCGCGTATTGCGGGGGCGGCTGCTGGTAGCCCGGCTGCGGCGCCCCCTGGTTCCACATAGGCGCCCCCTGCTGCGGGAGCGGCGGGGGAGGCGGAGCCGCCGACCGGCCGCCGAACAGGCCGCCAAGGAAGCCGCCGCTGGATGGCTGGGCAGCCTGCTGCGCCGCCTGTTGGGCGGCCTGCTGCGCCTGGGCGAGCGCCTGCCGGGTCTGCTGCAGCTCCCATTCCAGCCGCTGGATGCGGTTCTGTGTCTCCGTCAGCGCGTGCTCCTGCACGAACGCCGTCTGAGTCAGCCGATAGCGCGCGTCCGGATACTGCACGAACAACTGGTTGATCAGCGTGTCCGCCTCCCGGTCCACCGGCGGCAGCGGCGCGATGGTCGCGGGCACGGATCCGGGCGCGGTGGGCACGGGCGCCTGAATACCGCTCACGCGGGTGATGAACTGGGTGATGATGTCGCGTTCTTCTGGGGTCATTGGGGTACCCTTTGGGTTAACCGTTCCATATGAGAGGTGGATCGGCGGCGGATCGTCTTCAAGGCGGGTTTGCTCAGGAGCCGTGGTTCAGGATGCGCGGGCGCCCAGCCTCAGGCCAAGCCTTGCATCCTCGATCACCGGACAGCGGTCCATCACCACGGTAAGTCCGGCGTCGCGGGCCTTCCTCGCGGCGGCTTCGTCTACCACGCCAAGCTGCATCCAGACCAGCTTCGCGCCCAGCCGGATGGCCGCATCCACCGAAGGCCCGACATTGGCCGAGGCACGGAACAGATCGACCATTTCCAGCGGCGCAGCCTCGTCCAGGCGCGCGACGACGCTGCGCCCGTGCAGGGTCTGGCCGGCCA
>CAINEA010000195.1 GCA_903847525.1 uncultured Acetobacteraceae bacterium
AGCACCCGGTAGTTCCCGTCTGCGTCCGTGAACACGCGGCCGGCGCCATGGAAGTTCGGATCGAGCGGAGCGTCGTGCTGGTCGTTGGGGTGATGGTAGCGGCCGGTAGCGTTGGCCTGCCAGATCTCGATCATGGCGTGGGGAACCGGACGGCCGTCCTCATCGGTGATGCGGCCGGCGACGATGATCCGCTCGCCGATCGCGGCCTTGCCGTTGACCTGGGTCATGTCTGTCAGCGGCGCGAACTGCGCCGGTGAGAAGGCGGGGCCGGTGGTTTCTGTGGCCGCCCCGGCGATCGCCGCGGGCAGCTTGACCAGCTTCAGTAGTGGGTGTCGCTTGATCGTGCCGCGATAGGCGGGTGCGTCGAGTGGCGGCTGCGTGCCGGGAATCGTTGGCCGGAACGGGGTTGAGGCGTTCATGGCGGGCTCCTGCGGTTACACGTGCAACGGGTACAATGCGGGCGACGGTACTGTGGCGTGAGGCAGGGCGCAATGACGGCTTTGGGCCAGTGGGTAATTCGGGCGGCTGGTTCGGGGAGGCGAGGAATTCCAGCCGGACGGTTATGAACCGTCCGGCTGGGACCTTGGGTCAGGCGCGGCGGCGGCGGAGCGCGGCGAGGCCGAGCAGGCCGGTGCCGAACAGGGCGATCGAGGCGGGTTCAGGGACCTCGATCGAGAAGCCCATGATCAGCGACGGGGTCTGGCCGGTGGTCGGGAAGGTGTTCTGCTGATAGGAGTCCACCCCCCAGGTTTCGACGCGCAGGTTGCCATACTGGTCGAAGTTCAGGGTGGTGTAGCCGAATTTGTCCGGTGCGAAAAAGTCGATGCTGGACGGGGTCGTTTCGTTGACCAGGACGCCGTCCTTATTGCGGACAACATTGTCCAGGCCATGGAAGCCGGCCAGACCGATGGCCGGGTCGCCGTGGGCGATCAGGTCGGGGTTGTTGTCGACGCCCGTGGTCGAGTTGTTCAGTATGTTCTGGATATTTGCGAAGCTGTGATCGGTGATCGCGTCCGGTCCGCCGGCGCCGAGCGGGCCGGTGACGATCTGGAATGCGCCTGGCACGAGCGAAAATACGCCGGGATGGCCGACGGGGTCAGCCTCGTATTGCAGCTGGGTGGTGCGCATTTCGTGATCGTCGGTCGTCAGGAAGACCACATGGTCGATATTGTTGTCGGCGATGTACTTCATGATGGTGTTGCGCTCGGCCTGATAGCCGCCGAACCAGGACTTGCTGTCCTGATTGCCACCGGTCTGGTCAATCGGGGTGGACACGGAGATCACGGTCCAGATCGAGCCGGAGGCCTTGGACGCCGAGAGCGCATCCTTGAACCACTGCAACTGGGTCGCGCCGAGCATGGTGCGGCCCACGTTGTCCGCGCGCGCGCCGCCGACGACATCGAGGCGCACATCGCGGTAGGAGCGGTCGTCGAGCTGGATGTAGGTGGCGCTGTGTCCCCAGGACCGGCTGAAATAGTTCTGCGCGGTGCCGTTGCTGCGGCTATCGCCCGGCGCGACGACTGTCGGTGTCGCGTTCAGCAGGTTCGTGATGGTCAGGCCGGTGGTCGGTGTGCCCTGAACGTCGACGGCGGTCGGATGATAGTTGAAGGCGGCCTTTTCCGTTGTCTGGAAGGCGACGGTCTGGTTGTTGTAGGCGCCGGTCGTGTTCACGTCGAAGGCGGTATTTGAATTCGGGGAAGATGCGGCCAGCGGCGCGCCGCCGGATTGAAGGATCTTGTTGCCGAGTTCGTGGTTGTCGAGCACGGTGTAGCTGCCGGTCGCACCGAGGAAGCTCTGCAGACCTTGTTGCCCAGCAGTCGAGGTGCTGGCGCCCCCAGCGGTGACGCCGGTGATGTTCTCCAGGTATTTCTGGTTGTAGGTCGGCAATGCGGCCTGAGCGGCGGCGGCGGTGCTGCTGGGCGTTAGCGTCGGAACAGCGACCGAACCCGTGCTGGCGGTTTCATACATCGTGTCGCCAAGGAAAACGACCGCGTTCAGGCCGAGCGAGCCGGCATTGGCCGCGGTGCCGAAGCCGGCGAGCGAGGTGTAGGGACGGAAGCGGCCATCGGCATCCCCGGTGAAGGCAATCTTGAAGCCAGTCGCCTGGTTCGATGTCGGGGTGGTGTTGAATTGGCCGACCTGGCTGGTCGTCGTGCCATCCGTGAAGCGGTAATAGTAATGGGTGTTCGAGGCCAGGCCCGAAGCGTCGACCTTCATCGTGTAGTCGTTGGCCGCGACGGTGCTGCCGGCGATGCTGTCGACGATAT
The DNA here is from genome assembly GCA_903847525.1 of uncultured Acetobacteraceae bacterium. Lineage (GTDB taxonomy): Bacteria > Pseudomonadota > Alphaproteobacteria > Acetobacterales > Acetobacteraceae > PALSA-911. The sequence goes on from CAINEA010000195.1 coordinate 2,268, forward strand.
GGGTGAAGGCCGCATCGGTCGCGACCTGCGCGGTGAGCGCGGTGGTTGAGCCGCCGTTGGCCGCGCGCGTCCAGAGGATGGCATCGGAGGAGGTCATGTCGCCGGCGGCGACCGCGTCGAATACAGGGGCGATATTGGCGTTGCCCGCGCCGGGTACGGCGACAATTGCGGCGAGGGCGGTGGCGGCGAGAAGGGTCAGGCGGAACCCGGAAGTATTTTTGATTTGCATGGATTTTTCCCACTGAGTGCACAAAAGTCAGCGGGGAATTAGCAGATCGGCACTCTTTGTAATGTGACAAGACGGTTGCAAAAATTGCCAAAAATTCGGGCAACCCGCTCGTAACAAAAGCTTCTTCGGACCGTCACCGATCTGTGTGGACAGCCTGGAGCGACTCATCTATTACTTTGCGTAACAGCACGGTAAATTGCGGGATTTCAGGTTTACCCGCGATGCTGCCGACGAATTTTAAGCCCGGCTCATTGCATCGTTCGATAGAATACCGGGGGCGGCACGTCGTGTGCCGTCCCTTTTTTTGTTTTGCTGCACGCCGCGGACATAATTGACGTCTCCCTGCGCCCGTCCGACGATGTGTCGGTTCAGGGGAGACCGACATGCAATATTCACCACAGCCACACGTCACGCAGAACTGGCAGCTCAGCAAGCCATCCGCCACCGGCAAGCGGGGCATGGTGGTTTCCCAGGTGAAGGCCGCGGCGGATGCCGGGGTCGCCGTGCTGGATGCGGGCGGCAATGCGATCGACGCGGCGGTGGCGACGGCGCTGGCGCTGGCGGCGATCGAGCCGTGGAACAACGGCTTGGGCGGCATCGGGTTCGCGCTGGTGCACCGCGCCGGCCAGGCGAAGGCGGAGGTGGTGGATTTCGGTCCGGTGGCGCCGCGCGGGGCGGATCCGGCCCGTTACAGGCTGACCGGCAAGATGAAGAACGATCTGTTTCCATGGCCCGAGGTGGAGGGCGACATCAACGTACATGGGCCGTTGTCGGTGGTGATCCCTTCGGCGGTCGCGGGCTATGAGTTGATGCACCGGCGTTGGGGCAAGCTGAAGATGGCAGACGTGATCGCGCCGGCCATCGCGCTGGCCAAGCGCGGCCTGCCGCAGGATTGGTACACCACGTTGAAGATCGCGACGTCGGCCTCGGTTCTGAAGCTGTATCCGGAGTCGGCGAGGATTTACCTACCGGATGGGCTGCCAAGGGTGCCGCCATATCAGGGTGCGCCGGGTTTCTTCCAGCTGGGTAATCTGGTGGGGACATTTGAGCGGTTAGGTCAGGCCGGCCTGCGCGACCTGTATGAGGGAGACATCGCGGCTGCCATAGCGGCCGATATGCGGGCGGCGGGCGGCGTATTGAGCGCCGAGGACCTGCACAATTGCCAGGCGCGCATTCTGCCGGCGATGGAGGTGAACTGGCGCGGCCGCACGCTGCAGCTTTCGGGCGGGCTGACGGCGGCGCCGACCCTGGCGCGGGTGATGGATGGCATGGCGGGTGCCCCCTATAGCGCCGAACCGTCGGCGGCCTGGTATGTCGCGCTCGCGCGGGCGATGAAGGCGGCCTATGCGGAGCGGCTGGCGGGCCTGGGCGATGCCGAACCGAAGGCGGCGGAGAGTTGCACCACGCACCTGACCGTCTGCGATGCGGAGGGCACGATGGTGTCGATGACCACGACACTGCTGTCGTCGATGGGCAGCCGGATGGTGCTGCCGCAATCGGGCGTGCTGATGAACAACGGCATGATGTGGTTCGATCCGCAGCCGGGCACGCCGAACGCGATCGCGCCGGGCAAGCGGCCGCTGACCAATATGCTTCCGATCATCCTGAAGGACGGGGATCGGCCGTGGATCGCCGCCGGCGCCTCGGGCGGGCGGCGGATCATGGCGTCGGTGTTCCAGTTGATGACGTTCGCGGCCGATTTCGGCATGTCGGCGGAGGATGCGGCGCATTATCCGCGTATCGACGTGTCCGGTCCGGAGCAGGTGACCGCCGACCGCCGGCTGCCGCCGGACGTGCTGGAGGCATTGGCCGCCGAAGGGCCGCTGGAGGTGGTGGAGCACAGCGCCCTGCCGATCCAGTTCGCCAACCCGAACCTGATCGCCCAGGCGGCGGACGGTATCCGGGTGGGCATCAGCGACGCGGCATCACCGTGGTCGGGGGCTGTGGCGCAGGCGTGATTTTTTGGCCGGGCCAAGCCCAGATCTGACCGGGCTTCAGCCATAGCCGCGGCTGATGACCTCATCGATTGCGGCAATGATCTCGCCGGCTTCGGGATCATTGGCAAACGAGGCAACCACAGGTCCAAGCAGCGCGAGGGGTGCCGCGAATATCGCCAGCGGGTCGAGGAACAGCGTCTCGGAGCCGATCACGAGTTTTGGCATGAGCCGTCGATCGGGTTCGGGCGGCCCGGAGGACCTTGCCAGCGGAATAACGACCCGGCTGGCCGCGCGGTC
>CAINEA010000196.1 GCA_903847525.1 uncultured Acetobacteraceae bacterium
CTCAGGCAGCCGTGCGGGCGCCAAGGTCAGGTCCAGGATGTGATCGCGATGGCGGTTCTCCACCGTGTCGAAGGCCGATACGGTGCCGTCCGCGCCACGCGCGACCACCACGCTGATCTCCATCGCGTAATCGACAAAACCTTCGAGGATCAGGGGCTTGGGATACAAGGCTGCAAACCCGGCAGCCAAATCCTCCGGTTGAAGCAGCATTGCCTGGCCCTTGCCATCATAGCCGAGCCGCGTCGTTTTCAGCACTGCTGGCAGACCGATCTCTTCTGTCGCCAATTTCAGTTCGGCCATCGTCGACAGCAGCCGCCATGGCGCCGTCGGAACCCCCGCATCGTTGAGAAAGCGCTTCTCGACGATCCGGTCCTGGCTGACCCGCAGGATGGCTGGCGTCGGCCGGACCGGCTTCAAAGAGGCAAGTAGATCAAGACCTTCGGCGCTGACGTTCTCGAATTCAAATGTTACCACATCTACCGCTTCGGCGAATTCCCGCAGCGTGGCCGGATGCTCGTAGTCGCCCAGGGTCACGCCGGCGGCGACCTGGCCCGCCGGGCTGTCCTCTTCCGGCGTCAGGATATGGCAGCGATAGCCCAGACGAGCCGCAGCCATTACCAGCATCCGGCCAAGCTGGCCGCCGCCGACGATGCCGATTGTCGCGTTCGGGGGCAGGGGTGAAAGATTGGCAGGAAAACTCATGCCCGGACGTTGTCTTTCACTGGATCTTTCACTGTGTCTTCCACCGGGTCGGACGGCTCCAGCGCCACGGCGGCGGACTGCGCCGCGCGCAGGGCTTCCAGCCGTTCGGCCAGCGCGGGATCCGTGGTCGCCAGGATGGCGGCGGCGAGCAGCGCGGCGTTCACCGCGCCGGGGCGGCCGATCGCCAAGGTTCCGACAGGAATGCCGGCCGGCATCTGCACGATGGACAGCAGGCTATCCATGCCCTTCAGGCTTTGCGACTCGATCGGCACACCCAGTACCGGTAACAGGGTCCAGGCCGCGCACATGCCGGGCAGATGCGCCGCTCCCCCGGCGCCGGCGATCACCACGCGCAGACCTCGTCTCTGGGCCTGGTTGGCGTAGTCACGCAACCGGTCGGGCGTGCGATGGGCGGAGACGATCCGGGTCTCATGCGCCACGGCAAGTTGGGTCAGCATCTCGGAGGCATGGCGCATGATCGGCCAGTCCGACTGGCTGCCCATGATAATACCGACCAATGGCGCCAATTTGCGCTCCTTCCGACTCAGACCGAGTTGTCAGATCAAGCGATGCTGTCGGGGATCAGCCGGCTTTCCAGCCAGGCGATCTCATCCTTCAACATCAGCTTGCGCTTCTTCAGACGCTGCAACTGGAGTTGGTCGATCGGCCCCTTATCGGACAGGCGCACGATCACCGTGTCGAGGTCGCGATGTTCGCTCCGTAGTTCGTGCAGCCGGCGCAGCACGGTGTCCCGATCGGTCAGCATGGTAGGCGATTAACACAAAGATAAAGGTCGTGCAGCGGTTGTGCGGCGTTCCAGCACAATGTTTTACGTGCCCTAACAAAATTTATGGAGCGCCGGGCGAGAACTGTATTACGATTTTCCGTCCCGCGGGTTTGTGCCCCGCCCGGACGGATCGACAAAGGAGGCGTCATGAGTCTGCAATCCCATATCGAAGCCCTGAAGGATCGCCATGCTGGCCTGGAGTCGCGGATCTCCGATGAGGACCATCGGCCCCGACCCAACAGCGAGACACTATCGCGCCTCAAACTCGAAAAGCTGCGTCTGAAGGAAGAGATGGAGCGTCTCCAGCATCATAAGGCCTAGCCGGGACAGGCGGGCCCTGACAGCCAATGCTGGGTCCTCGAACCCAGCACCGTCAGGCCGATCGGCCTGGTTCCTTAAAACCCCAAGCTAACCGAGGCCGCCGCTCAGGCGGCCTCGTCTGCTTCTGGCGGCGGTGGCTGCGGCACCGCACGGCCTTCACGTGCCAGGCGGTCATTGGCCTGGGTAACCGCCGCGTTCAGGTCGGTTTGGCTGCACAGACCGAGGATCACCGGATCGCGCGGCTTGATGTTCGGGCTGTTCCAATGCGTGCGGTCGCGCACTTTCTGTATGGTGTCTTTGGTGGTGCCCAGAAGCTTTCCGACCTGCGCCTCTGTCAGTTGCGGAAAGTTGCGTAGCAGGAAGGCAATGGCGTCCGGCCGGTCGTTTCGCTTGGCAACGGGGGTGTAGCGCGCGCCGCGCTGCTTCTTTGGGCCGGGCAGGCTGGTGGTCAGCAGCTTCAGACGGGCATCCGCATCCGCCTCGCAGCGGCGGATTTCCTCCGCTGTGACTTGGCTGTTCGCCACCGGATCGTAGCCGACGATCCCTTGCGCCACCTCGCCATCGGCGATCGCCTGAATTTCCAGCGGATGCATGCCGCAGAAATCGGCGATCTGCACGAATGTCAGCGCGGTCTTGTCAATCAGCCACACCGCGGTGGCTTTGGGCATCAGCGGCAATGTCATGGCATGTCACCTTTTGGCCTTATTGCGGAACGCTGTCAGCGCACCGAAACAGCCGAAATTGGGCGCGGAGCGTACGCAAGAGGAGCGGGGATATGACCCTTGCCAAAGAACGGGTCAAGGGTTTGTGTAGGGTCAGATAAGCATATCTGTCGGCCGAAAAGTCCTGGCCGGTGGGTGATCGACCGCAATGGAGGAGTGATCATGGCGCGCGACGATGAAGAACCTCTGCCGCGGCCTCGCGCGAGGCTTGAGCGCCTGACGCTGGATATGCTCGGGATTGAGGAACTGAACGCCTATATCGATGAATTGAAAGCCGAAATCGCCCGGGTAGAGGAGGATATCGGCCGCAAGCAGAGTCATCGCAGCGCCGCCGATGCCTTCTTTCGCAAGACCTGACGGCGGTTCGGTGCGCTAGGCAGGAAAAAAGGGGCCGGAGATCCGGCCCCTCTTCGTTAACTGGCGGCTCCAGTCACCCAAGCAATTAGGCTGCCTGGGAGGCCGCCTGTTGATCGTTGGCAACGGCGCCAGCCGGCTGACGCGAGCCGATTTCGATCCGGCGCGGCTTTAACGTTTCCGGAACCACTCGCTTCAGGCCGACATACAGCAGCCCGTCACGCATATCCGCCCCCTCGACCACCAGATGGTCGGCGAGGGTGAAGCGCCGCTCGAATGCCCGAGCCGCAATCCCGCGATACAGCACCTCGCCGCTGCGGGCTTCGTTTTCCACCCGGCCGGTCACGACCAGGATGTTGTCCTTGACGACGATTTCGATGTCCTGCGGACGGAAGCCCGCCACCGCCATGGTCAGGCGATACGCATCGTCACCGGTCTTTTCGATGTTGTAGGGGGGGTAGCCCTGCTGTTCGGCGGCACGGGCATGGCTGACCTGACGGGCCAGGCGATCAAAGCCGATGGCCGAACGGAGCAGCGGGGCAAGGTCGAAATTGGTCATAACAAACCTCCTGCAGGAGCAAGGTTTACGATTATGAGCCGCCCAAATGGGCCGGCCCGGTGAAGCGACGGAACCCCAAGCGGGCATCCCGACATGCCAGAAATGGCAAACGCCGCCCCTTTTTCAAGGGACGGCGCTTTGCCGGCACGCAGCCGAAGCTGCGGTATGAAAGGCCGAAGGCCTACTTCTTCGCGCCGAGGCCGGCGAATTTCTTGTTGAACTTGGCGACCTGGCCGCC